>DATDBD010000189.1:0-12826 GCA_036525015.1 Lysobacter sp. | reverse complement strand
TATGCCTTGAACTCACCGCCGAAACGTTCGGCGCCCACCTTCGTCAGCGCTGCCGTCAGCGTGGTCTTGCCGTGGTCGACGTGACCGATCGTGCCCACGTTTACGTGCGGCTTGGTGCGCTCAAACTTACCCTTGGCCATGACAGTCGCTTCTCGTTAGAGGATTACTTGGGTGGATCGCCGCCGGTGGCTCGCGGCGACTGCCGCGACCGGAACTGCGGTTGTTGCAATGTGGTGCTCACGACTGGAATCGAACCAGCGACCTCCTCCTTACCAAGGAGGTGCTCTACCGACTGAGCTACGTGAGCGAAACTTTTCAAACAGGCTGGCGTTGCGTCTTCAATGGAGCGGGAGACGGGAATCGAACCCGCACAATCAGCTTGGAAGGCTGAGGTTCTACCATTGAACTACTCCCGCGCCGAAAAACTTGCTTGGGTGTTGCCGCCTGCTTGGTACTGCGCCGATGGTTGGTAAAGCCTTCGGATTCTACTGTTACTACTACCCGTCTTGCGACCGGTCCAGCCTTTCAACTGGTTGATGCTGGTGGAGGGAGGTGGATTCGAACCACCGAAGGCGTGAGCCAGCAGATTTACAGTCTGCCCCCGTTGGCCGCTTGGGTATCCCTCCAAAAGAGCCCGCAATTCTGGCGCCCGGCTTTAAGGTTGTCAACGCGTTTTGAACTTCTGATTTGCGATTGACGATCCCGCGGGGCCGGAACGGCACCAAAAGGCCTCAGACGTTGAAGCGGAAGTGCAGCACGTCGCCTTCCTGAACCCGGTATTCCTTGCCTTCCAGGCGCAGGCGGCCGGCATCGCGCGCACCGGACTCGCCCCTGTACTTGATGAAGTCGTCGTAGGCGATGGTTTCGGCGCGAATGAAGCCCTTCTCGAAGTCTGTATGGATCACCGCCGCAGCCTGCGGCGCGGTCGAGCCGCCCTTGACGGTCCAGGCACGCACTTCCTTCACGCCTGCGGTGAAATAGGTCTGCAGGCCAAGCAGCTTGTAGCCGGCGCGGATGACCCGGTTCAGGCCGGGCTCGTCCAAGCCCAGGTCATGCAGGAAGGCGTCGCGGTCGGCATCGTCGAGCTGGCTCAGCTCCTCCTCGATGGCGGCGCACACCGGCACCACCTCGGCGCCCTCAGTGACGGCGCGGGCGCGCACGGCGTCTAGGTGCGGGTTGTTCTCGAAGCCGTCCTCCAGGACGTTGGCGACGTACATCACCGGCTTCAGGGTCAGCAGGAACAGGTCGCGCAGCAGCAGCTTGTCGTCGTCCGACAGGCCCAGCGCACGGGCCGGCTTGCCGGCGTCCAGGCCGGTACGCACGCGGCCGAGCACCTCCGCGCGGATCTTGGCGTCCTTGTCGCCGGTCTTGGCCGAGCGCTCGGCGCGCTGCAGGGCCTTCTCGACCGATTCCAGGTCGGCCAGGGCCAACTCGGTATCGATGGTCTCGATGTCGGCGATCGGGTCGATCAGGTTATTGACGTGGATGACGTCCGGGTTCTCGAAGCAGCGCACCACGTGGGTGATGGCGTCGACTTCGCGGATGTGGGCCAGGAACTTGTTGCCCAGGCCCTCGCCGCTCGCCGCGCCCGCAACCAGGCCGGCGATGTCGACGAATTCGACCGCCGTGGGTATGCACTTCTGCGGCTTGACGATCTCGGCCAGCGCATTCAGGCGCGGGTCCGGCACCGGCACGACGCCGACGTTGGGCTCGATCGTGCAGAACGGGAAATTGGCGGCAGCGATACCGGCCTTGGTCAGGGCGTTGAAAAGGGTCGACTTGCCGACGTTAGGCAGACCGACGATGCCGCATTTGATGCCCATGACGCTGTACTCGCTCTGGTGCGACGGCGGCCAGGCCGACGCCGTGAAAAGGGGATGGAACGGTAAACTCAGGCCCGCGGCGTATGCAGCCGCTTCATGGCCTCGCTGAAGTCGCCGGCCACCGCCAAAGGCAACACATCCTCGGCGTCGGCGACGGCGCGCAGGATGGACGCCTCGTCATCGCGGCCGGGACGACCGAGCACCCAGGGGGTGACCTTGTCCTTGTGGCCCGGATGGCCGATGCCGATGCGCAGCCGGTGGTACTTGCCGTGCCCGAGCAGGCGGGTGATGTCGCGCAGGCCGTTCTGGCCACCGGCGCCGCCATCGAATTTCAGGCGCGCGGTCCCGGCCGGCAGGTCGAGTTCATCGTGCACGACCAGCATTTCCTCCGGCTCGATCTTCCAGTAGCGCAGTGCCGCCGTGACCGACTTGCCGGACAGGTTCATGTAAGTGGCCGGCTTAAGCAGCCAGACCGGCCGCCCGGCGATGTCGACCTTGGCGGTCTCGCCAAAGAGTTTGGATTCCAATCCGAAGCGGCCGCCGAGGCGGTCCGCCAGGACGTCAACAAGCCAGAACCCGGCGTTGTGCCGGGTCCGGGCGTGCTCGGGTCCGGGATTGCCCAGTCCGACGATAAGGCGCAGGCCTGTCATTCAGGTCGCGTCGCGAAGCAATACGCCACTCCGATCCGCCCGACGGGCGGACCGGAGCGTCGCGATTACTTCTCTTCCTTCTTGCTGACCTTGGCGGCCGGCACTTCGGCAACGCCTTCCTCGGCCGGTGCCTCGACCTCTTCCCTGCCGTGCTTGGCGATGACGACGGCGATGTCGTGTTCCTTGCCGAGCTTCAGCTCGGGCATCTCGACGCCCTTCGGCAGCTTCAGCTCCGACAGGTGGACGATGTCGCCGACCTTGAGGCCAGCCAGGTCGACCTCGACGAACTCCGGCAGGTCCTTCGGCAGGCAGCTGATTTCGACTTCGTTGAGCTCGTGCAGGATCACGATGCCCGCGGTCTTGCCGGCCGGCGACTTCTCCTGGTTGAGGAAGTGCAGCGGCACCTTCACGCGCAGGGCCTGGTTGGCGTCCACGCGCTGGAAGTCCAAGTGCATGATGATCTGCTTGAACGGGTGGCGCTGCATGTCACGCAGCAGCACGCTCTCGACCTTGCCGTCGATGTCGAGGCTGAGGATCGAGGAGTAGAACCACTCGTTCTGCTGGGCCAGCCACACCTTCTCGTGGTCGAGCTGGACGGGCTGCGGCGCGGACTTGCCGCCGTAGACGATGGCCGGGATCGAGGCGGCATGACGAAGACGGCGGCTCGCACCCTTCCCTTCGACGTTGCGGCTCGTGGCCTTGAGGATATGTTCGGACATTGGATTGACTCACTTGGCTTGCATGGACCCGCCTCGCGGCGGGTTGAAACGCTCACCCGCGACCAGGTGAGCGGCGATTGCAGCGACGGATGAAGGAATCACCGCCGCCGCAGATTTCCTGTATCAGTCGACGTACAGCGAACTGACCGACTCACCGAATGCGACGCGACGGATCGTCTCGGCCAGCAGTTCGGCGACGCTGAGCTGGCGGATCTTGCTGCAGGCCCTGGCCGCTTCCGACAACGGGATGGTGTCGGTCACCACCAACTCGTCGAGCTGCGACTTCGTCACGTTGTCCATCGCCGCGCCCGACAGCACCGGGTGCGTGCAGTACGCCACCACCTTGGTCGCGCCCTGCGCCTTGAGCGCGTTGGCCGCGGCGCACAGGGTGCCGGCGGTGTCGACGATGTCGTCGACCAGCACACAGGTCTTGCCGGCGACGTCACCGATGATGTTCATCACCGTGGCCACGTTCGCCCGCGGACGGCGCTTGTCGATGATGGCCAGGTCGGCATCGTCCAAGCGCTTGGCGATCGCTCGCGCACGCACCACGCCACCGACGTCCGGCGAAACCACGATCAGGTTGTCGGTGCCGTGCGCGCGCCAGATGTCGGCGAGCAGCAGCGGCGAGGCGTACACGTTGTCGACCGGGATGTCGAAGAAGCCCTGGATCTGATCGGCGTGCAAGTCGACCGTCAGCACGCGGTCGGCGCCCACGGCGCTGAACATCTTGGCCGCGACCTTGGCCGTGATCGGCACGCGCGAGGAACGCGGGCGGCGGTCCTGGCGGGCGTAGCCGAAGTACGGCACCACCGCGGTGACGCTGCTGACCGAGGCGCGCTTGAGCGCGTCGATCAGAACCAGCAGCTCCACCAAATTCTCGGCGCTCGGCGCGTTCGTCGGTTGAATCACGAACACTTCCTGCCGGCGCACGTTCTCCTCGATCTCGACCTGCACCTCGCCGTCGGAGAAACGGCTGACCAAGGCCTTGCCCAGGCGGATGCCCAATTCCTTGCACACCGCCTCGGCGAGCCGGCGGTTGGCATTGCCGCTGAATACCAGCAGGTTGCGATCGTTCTGCACTGTGCTCTCCGCTTTCGCTCTGACCGTGGGCGGGGTGACTTCCTGTCCGGCCCGTTGCTGCAGGGCCAGTCCCGTGAATGAAATGGCAGGGGCGGTAGGATTCGAACCTACGAATGCCGGGATCAAAACCCGGTGCCTTGGGCCACTTGGCGACGCCCCTGCGGATGGTTTGCACCACCCCGTGCACTGGCTTCAGGAGCCGGATTCAGGGGCGATAAGTTTCGAGCGCGGCGTGCAGCGGCGAACGTGCTGCACCGGCCGCCAGCCAGACCTGCAATCCCGCAGGCAACGCTGCCAGCGCCGCCTCGGCGGATTCGCGCGAGGCGAATTCGACGAAACAGCCGCTGCCGGACCCGGTCAGGCGCGGCGATCCGACCTGCGACAACGCAGCAAAAACGGCCTCTACGGCCGCCTCGCGCGCACGCAGTACCGGCTCGAACGCATTCCCGAGCGGTACACCCGAAACGAAGTCGGATATTGTCGCGGGCGGGGCATCCCGCGTCAATTCAGAAGATCGGAAAAGCGCGGCGGTGGGCGCGTGCACGCCGGGGTCGGCCAGCAGGTACCACGAGGGCGGCAACGCGATCGGAGTCAGCCGCTCCCCCACCCCTTCTGCCCAGGCATTCTCGCCTCGCACAAAGACCGGTACGTCGGCCCCCAGTTGCAGCGCCAGCTCGGCCAGGCGATCCACACCCAAACGGGTTTGCCAAAGCACATCCAGCGCCACCAGGACGGTCGCGGCGTCCGACGAGCCACCGCCGAAGCCACCCCCGGCTGGAATGCGTTTTTCCATGTAGATGTCGACGCCGCCTTGAATTTTAGCCGCAGATTGCAGCAACTTGGCGGCGCGAACGGTGAGATCGTCGACGTCCTCTACTCCGGCGGCCGATGGCCCGAGGCGGCGCACCTGTCCGTCCTCACGGACCCGCAGCCGGATCGTGTCGCCCCAATCGAGCAGCCGGAAGACCGTCTGCAGCAGGTGATAACCGTCCTCGCGGCGACCGGTGATCCGCAGGAACAGGTTGAGCTTGGCCGGCGCCGGCCAGGTGGACCAGCCGGCTTCGTCGAAACGGGGATTCATTCGGGTAAGCCGTCGCCCCACTGGTCGATGACCAGGCGGACCTGGGCCTCGCCGCGGCTCGCGGTGAGGCGGGCCGGCAGCGCCGAGCCGGCCGGCAGCGCGGCATTCCAGACGTAATCGATCGCCCAGCCGCCCTGCTCGATGCGCGCCAGCCGGCCGTCTTCGCCATAGGCGACGCGAGCCGGTCCCAGCGCCTGCGCCCGGACGCCCCGGACCCATTCGGCCAGGGCGACCACCGGAATTTCCCACCCGGTCGTCTCGCGCAGCAGTTGCGAGGCATCGCGGCCCTCGCGGGGCCCGCCTTCGATCCCGTCCAGCCTTGCACCGGCGTCGTCGCCGCTCAGACGCCAGCTTTGCCGGGTAACGGGGGCGCTGAGCGCGACCTGGTAACGCGGACCGTCCTGTTGCCAGTCGATGCGGCCACTGCCGCCTTTGCCCTGGTTGGCCACGGCGATCCGCCCCTGCAGCGACCAGGTCGACTGCCTGCGCAGGGCCTGCTCACGTGCCAGTTGCTCCGTTTCCGCCGAGGCGATGCGCTCTGGCGGAAGGGTCGGCCGCGGCGCGGTGGCGCTGCAAGCTGCCAGCCCCACCACCATGGCGGCCATCGCCAAAGCCCGAGCGGTCACTTGTTCGCCCCCGCCGCGACCCCGGACGCGCCAGTCCGTTCGAGCGCCCGTTTCAGCGACCGGTTGTCGGGGTCGAGCTTGGCCGCTTCGTCGAAATACTTCCGCGCTTCATCATGCTTGCCCAGTTCCCACAGCACTTCGGCCAGGTGGGCGGCAATCTCGGCGTCCTTCTGCAGGGCGAAGGCGCGGCGCAGCTCGACCAGCGCGTCCTGCTTGCGTCCGAGGCGATAGAGCACCCAACCGTAGCTGTCGATGATCGCCGCATTGTCCGGCTCGGCGGCACGGGCGCGATCGATCAACTCCAGCGCCTCGCGATAACGAGTGGTGCGGTCGGCCAGGGTGTAGCCCAGCGCGTTCAACGCCGCGACGCTGTCGGGATCGGAGACCAGGATCTTGCGGAAGTCCGCTTCGGCGCGGGGGATGTCGTCGCGTCGCTCCCATCCCAGCGCACGCGCATAGAGAATGTCCGGATCGTCCGGGAAAGCCGCCAGGCCCCGCGCATAGGCGTCCAGTTCGCCGACGCTGTTCTTGTCCTCCTGGCGCAGCGCCGCCTCCAGCAGATACGCATCGCGTCGCGCTTCGTCGTCGGCGGTCACGTCGGACTGGATGGCTGCCAGCTCGGCATAGGCCTCCTTGTCGCGCTTGAGCTCATGCATGACGTTGGCCGCGCGCAGGCGCGCCTGCCAGCGCTGCGGGCCGCCCGGCACGCCGCGATACCAGTCCAGCGCCTCCTCGTATCGCTCCAGGAATTCAGCCAGCTGCCCCAGCAGCAGGCGCCGCCCCGGATCGGGCCGGCTGGCGGTGCCGCGAAGCTCGTCGTACAGCGCGGTGAGGGTCGTCTTGTCCTCGGCCCGGGCCAGCAGCGAGGCTCGCAGCGCATAGGTCTGGTCGTCCTGCGGTCCGCGCGCCAACGCGGCGGCCGCCGCCTTCTGGTCGCCCAGCGCGTCGTACTCGCTGGCGATGGCCAAGCGCAGCTCCGGGTCGTTGCCGGCCTGCTCGGCCAGCGGCGCCAGCACCTGGCGCGCCTCGTCCGGCTTGCCGGCCTCGCGCAACTGGCTGGCACGCAGCAAGGCCACGCGCGGTTCGCCCGGGAACTGCCGCACCACCTCGGCGACGATGCGCTCGGCCAACTGCGGCTGCTCGAGCTTCTGAGCCAGGCCGCCAAACGCCAGCCAGGCCTGCAACTTGTGCGGAATCTGGCCGTCGTCGACCAGCTTCTCCAGCAACTTGGCCGACTGCTGCGGGTCGCGTGCGCCGGTCAGCAGCACACCGAATGCCTGCCGCCAGCCTTCGTCGCCCGGCCGCTGCATCAGCGCGACCAGGTGCTTGCGTGCCTGGCGGTCGGAGCCGCGTCGCAGCGCCACAGTGGCTTCGGCCGCCTGCAGCGAGGCGCTGTCGCCACCCTGCTTGCGCCACAGCGCGATGGCTTCGCCGGCCAGCTTGTCGTTCTTGGCCAGCAGCGCGATGCGAGTCGCGCGTTCGGCCAGGGCGACGTCGCCGGAGGCCTTCGCCGCCTGCAGGTACCAGCTCGCCGCTTCGTCGAGCTTCCCCGACTGCAGGGCGAACTCGCCGGCGAGCAGGGGCTCGATCGACGCGGTCGTCGGGTCGGCCTCCTTGGGCGCGGCAGCCCGTTCAGCAGCGGGCAAGGACGACACTGTCCCCAGCAGAGCCAGGGCCAGCACCGTGACGCGGGAAAGGGTCGACAGGCGGAACGCTGCGGGTATCGAAAGCTTCAAGCTGGTCGAAGTCAGGGCCGGTAGAATGGCGGCCTTCAGCAGCCAGCAGCTTATCGCAAGCACCTGAACGTACGAGCCCGGCGTAGATGAGTTTGGTGTAATGAGTTTGTTCGTCCTAGGAATCAACCACCAGACCGCGCCGGTCAGCCTGCGCGAGCGCGTCGCGTTTTCGGCCGACACCGTGCCGGCCGCGCTCGACGCACTGCGCGCATTGCCTCAGGTGCATGAGGTGGCCCTGCTGTCGACGTGCAACCGCACCGAGCTGTATGCCGTCGCCGACGACGATGGCCAGGCGCTGGCCGACTGGCTGGCGACGCATCCGGAAGAGATCGGCGACCTGCACGCCTACCTTTACCGTCATCGCGATGCCGATGCCGCGCGTCATCTGTTCCGCGTCGCCACCGGCTTGGATTCGCTGGTGTTGGGCGAGCCACAGATCCTGGGTCAGGTGAAGGACGCTTGGGCGACCGCGCGCAACGCCGGTAGCCTGGGCGGTCAACTCGACCGCCTGTTCCAGCACGCCTTCTCCACCGCCAAGCGCGCCCGCACCGATACCCGCATCGGCGCCAATCCGGTGTCGGTGGCCTCCGCAGCGGTGCGACTGGCGCAGGAATCCTTCGCCCGGCTGGAGGACTCCACCATCCTGCTGGTCGGCGCGGGCGAGACGATCGAACTGGCCGCGCGCCATCTCGTCCAGGCGCGGGCCAAGCGCCTGCTGGTCGCCAACCGCACGCTCGCCCACGCGCAGGAACTGGCCAGCCGCCACGGCGGTTTCGCTTTGCCGTTGAACGAACTCGACAAGCACCTGGGCGAGGCCGACGTAGTGATCTGCGCCACCGCCAGTCGCGATCCGATCCTGCACAAGCCGCAGGTCGCCGCCGCGCTGGCCACGCGCCGGCACCGTCCGATGCTGCTGCTCGATCTGGCCGTGCCGCGCGACATCGCCGCGGACGTGGCCGAACTGCGGGATGTGTTCCTCTACACCGTCGACGATCTCGAACGCGCGATCGAGGACAACCGGCGCAGCCGTCGCGAGGCCGCCGCCGAGGCAGAAGCCATCGTCGAGCTGCAGGTCGCGCGCTTCACCGAAACGCTCGCGGCCAGCACGCGCACCGCTCCCCTCAAGCGCCTGCGCGCGCACGGCGAATCGGCCAAGGCCGAAGTGCTGGCCAAGGCCCACCAGCAACTGGCGTCGGGCCAGGACCCACAGGAAGTGCTCAACTTCCTCGCCCACACGCTCACCAATCGGCTGCTGCATGCGCCGACTGTGGCGTTGCGCGAAGCCGCACTGACGGGAAACAACGACCTGGCGCGCGCCGCCGACAAACTGTTCCCTGCGCACGAAGGCCAGGACGACGAGACGGCCGGGTAGCGTCCTGGCGGATACTGTCGTTCCGGCACGGTCCGGGATGATCGCTCGGCTAGTTCACTCCCCTCCTTCTCTCTCCTGCCGATGACTCCTTCCCTGCGCCGCAAACTCGAAGCCCTGGTCGAACGACGCGAGGAACTCGAACGGCTGTTGTCCGACCCCGGCGTGATCGGCGACGCCGGACGCTTCCGCAAGTTCTCGCGCGAGTTCGCCCAGTTGGAGCCTGTCGCCACGGCGCTGACCGCCGAGCAGCAGGCCAAGCAGGATCTGGCCGCCGCCGAGGCGATGCGCGACGACCCGGAACTGCGCGAACTGGCCGAGGAGGAGATCGCCGCGGCCGGCGCACGGCTGGAGCAACTCGATGCCGAGCTGCTTTCGCACCTGATCCCCAAGGACCCGCGCGACGAAGGCGACATCTACCTGGAAGTGCGCGCCGGCACCGGCGGCGACGAGGCGGCGATCTTCGCCGGAGACCTTTTCCGCATGTACGCACGCTACGCGGAGCGACAGGGCTGGAAGATCGAGATCGAATCGGGCAGCCCGGGCGAACATGGCGGCTTCAAGGAAGTCATCGCGCGCGTCGAAGGACGCGGCGCGTATTCGCGCCTGAAATTCGAATCCGGTACGCACCGCGTGCAGCGCGTGCCCGAGACCGAATCGCAGGGGCGCATCCATACCTCGGCGGCGACCGTGGCGATCATCCCGGTCGAGGCCGAAGGCGAGCCGATCGAGATCAATCCTGCCGACCTGAAGGTCGACACGTTCCGCTCCAGTGGCGCCGGTGGCCAGCACGTCAACAAGACCGAGTCGGCAATCCGCATCACCCACGTTCCGAGCGGAATAGTGGTCGAGAGCCAGACCGAGCGCAGCCAGCACGCCAACCGCGACAAGGCGATGAAGCGCCTGGGCGCGATGCTGGCCGAAGCGCAGGAAGCCAAGGCGGCCGCCGCTCAGGCTCAAACGCGCAAGCTGCAGGTCGGCAGCGGCGACCGCAGCCAGCGCATCCGCACCTACAACTTCCCGCAGGGCCGCATCACCGACCATCGCGTCGAGGGACTGACGCTCTACGACCTGCCCAACATCATCCAAGGCGATCTCGACACATTGATCGGCCGCCTGCAGCATGAGCACCAGGCCGACGAACTGGCGCGATTGACCGCGTCGGCCTGAGCCATCCAGCAGCAGTGACCATCGCCCGGGAGGCAGCATGAGCGAGGCAGTGAGCGTTCCGACCGTCCAACGCGCCGTACACGATGACCTCGACGCGCTGGCCCCGCTGTTCGACCAGTACCGCGGTTTCTACGACCAGCCCTCGGACGTGGCGCTGGCACGGCGTTTCCTCTCGCAACGGCTCGAACGCAACGAGTCGGTGGTGTTCATCGCCCGCCTGGACGGCCGCCCGGCCGGCTTCACCCAGCTCTACCCGACGTTCTCGTCGGTGCGCGCGGCACGTGTGTGGGTGCTCAATGACCTGTTCGTCGCGAAGGACGCGCGCCGCCAGGGCGTCGCGCAGGCGCTGATCGAAGCCGCAGCCGGCTTCGCGCGCAGCGACGGCGCGATCCGGCTGGAACTGGAAACCATGCCCGGCAACCGCATCGCGCAAACGCTGTACGAGGCCGGTGGCTGGCAACGCTACGACGACACGCTGCGCTATCACCTGCCGCTGGCCTGACGCCGTGAACCAACCTCATGCCGACCCGCGCATCGAACTTCGCCACGCACTGGAACGCGATCCAGGCGATGCGTTCGCGTGGATCCTGCTGGCTGAGCACGAACTCGACAGCGGAGACGCCCGCGCCGGCGAGGATGCGGCGCGGCGTGCATTGACGCTGCAACCCGGACATCCGGAGGCATTGGCCAGGCTCGGGCGTGCGCAATGGATGCAGGGCCTGCGCAAGGAGGCCGTAACCAGCCTGCGCGCCGCCGCGAACAACGCGCCCCACCATCCCGGCATCGCGGTCTGGCTGGCGCATGCGCTGGAGGACACGGGCGAGGCCGAAGCGGCGCTGCAAGCCTACGCCCATGCGTACGCGCTGGCGCCCGACGAACCGCAACTGGCGGCGTACCTGCTGGCATGGCGACGCAAGCTGTGCGACTGGCGCGACCTCGACAGGCTGGCAGCGCAGGTGCGTGATGCGGTGAACGCCGGGCGTGCGGCGGTGGAGCCGTTCGCGTTTCTGAGCGAGGACGCCAGCGCAGCCGAACAACTGCGTTGCGCGCGACTGCGCGCCGGCGCCATCGCCCAGGCGATACGACCGTTGCCGTCATCGGCGATTGCCGCCGATGCGCCCATCGTGCGCGTGGGTTTCCTCTCCAACGGGTTCGGCGCGCACCCCACGGGTCTGTTGACCGTGGCGCTGTTCGAGCATCTGCGCCAGCAGCCCGACATCGAGATCCACCTGTTCGCGCTCAACCGGGACGACGGCAGCGGCATCCGCCAGCGTCTGCAGGCGGCCGCGCACACGCTGCACGACGTCTCGGTGCAGGCGCATGCGCAGGTTGCGTCCTCGATCCGCAATGCCGGCATCGAAGTGTTGTTCGACCTGCGCGGCTGGGGCGGTGGCGGCGTGCCGGAAGTGCTGGCGATGCGCCCGGCACCGGTGCAGGTGAACTGGCTGGCCTACCCGGGCACGTCGGGCGCGCCGTGGATCGACTACGCGCTGGCCGACCGCTTCGTGGTCCCGCAGTCGATGGCGAGCGACTTCAGCGAATCGGTGGCCTGGCTGCCGCGCTGTTTCCAGCCGACCGATACCGCCCGAGTCGTGCCACCGGCCCCTTCACGCACCGCATGCGGACTGCCGGAACGCAGCGACGACGGGGGCGGCATCGTGTTCTGCTGTTTCAACAACAGCTACAAGCTAAATCCACGCAGCATGACGCGCGCCCTGGCCGTGCTGCGCGAAGTGCCCGACAGCGTGCTTTGGCTTCTGTCCGGACCGGGCCAGGCCGACCGGCGCCTGCACGCATTCGCGCAGAGTCAGGGCGTCGATGCGCACCGCCTGGTGTTCATGGGCAAACAGCCGCATGCCGAGTACCTGGCGCGCCTGCAACTGGCTGACCTGTTCCTCGACACCGAACCCTACAACGCGCACACCACGGCTTCCGATGCGCTGTGGGCAGGATGCCCGGTCCTGACGCGACCCGGCAGCACGTTCGCGGCGCGTGTGGCCGGCAGCCTCAACCATCACCTGCGCATGACCTCGATGAACGTCAGCGACGATACGACATTCGTGAAGCGCGCCGTCGAATGGGGACGCGACCCGCAGGCGCTGGCCGCGCTCAAACAGGAACTGGCGCAGCGTCGCGGCGACAGCGGGCTGTTCGACATGGCCGGCTTCGCCGCCGACTTTGCCGCTGTTGTCAGGCAGATGTCGCAACGTTATCGGCAGGGCCTGCCGCCGGCATCGCTTGGCACCGGCTGAACCCGCGATGCGGTAGGCTGCCTGCCATGACTGCCGAACGCAATTTGATACCGCTGAACCTGTGCGTGCTGACCGTCTCGGACTCGCGCACGCTGGCGCAGGACAGTTCGGGCGATTACCTCGTGCAGGCGCTGGGCGATGCCGGGCACCGCCTCGCCGACCGCAAGCTGCTGCAAGATGATCGCTACCAACTGCGCGCCACGGTGTCGCAGTGGATCGCCGACGACAACGTCGACGGCATCCTGGTCACCGGCGGCACCGGCTTCACCGGTCGCGACTCGACACCCGAAGCGCTGCTGCCGCTGCTCGACAAGGAG
>DATDBD010000188.1:0-4298 GCA_036525015.1 Lysobacter sp. | reverse complement strand
TATGCCTTGAACTCACCGCCGAAACGTTCGGCGCCCACCTTCGTCAGCGCTGCCGTCAGCGTGGTCTTGCCGTGGTCGACGTGACCGATCGTGCCCACGTTTACGTGCGGCTTGGTGCGCTCAAACTTACCCTTGGCCATGGTTGTCTCTCTTTAAATTAATTGCTTGTTGATCGTGCTTTGTCGCGAGGACCGGCGGCTTACCAACTTGCAGCCGGCGCCTCGCGGGGTGTCATGCTCAGGACTTCTTGATCACGGACTCGGCGATGTTGGTCGGCGCTTCGGCGTAGTGATCGAATTCCATCGTGAAGGTCGCGCGACCCTGCGACATCGAACGCAGCGTGGTCGCGTAGCCGAACATCTCGCCCAGCGGGATCATCGCGTTGATGATCTTGCCCGACGGGCTGTCGTCCTGACCCTGCAGGATGCCGCGACGACGGCTGACGTCACCCATCACGTCGCCCAGGTAATCCTCGGGGCTGACGATCTCTACCTTCATCATCGGCTCGAGCAGCGCCGGGCTGGCCTTCATGAAGCCTTCCTTGAACGCCATGGAGCCGGCGATCTTGAACGCCATTTCCGACGAGTCGACTTCGTGGTACGAGCCGTCGATCAACTTCACCTTGACGTCGACGATCGGATATCCGGCGAGCACGCCGTTGCCAACGGCTTCCTTGATGCCCTTGTCGACGGCCGGGATGTATTCCTTCGGAATCACACCACCAACGATCGCGTTCTCGAACTCGTAGCCCTTGCCCTGCTCGTTAGGCGACAGTTCGATCCAGACGTGGCCGAACTGACCCTTACCACCGGTCTGACGCGCGTACTTGCCTTCGACCTTGATCGGCTTGCGGATGGTCTCGCGGTAGGCGACCTGCGGCTTGCCGACGTTGGCTTCGACGTTGAACTCGCGCTTCATGCGATCGACGAGGATGTCCAAGTGCAGCTCGCCCATGCCGGCGATGATGGTCTGGCCGGACTCTTCGTCGGTACGCACGCGGAAAGAGGGATCTTCCTGGGCCAGACGGCCAAGGGCGATGCCCATCTTTTCCTGGTCCGACTTGGTCTTGGGCTCGACCGCCATCGAGATGACGGGCTCCGGGAACACCATGCGCTCGAGGGTGATGATGTGATCCATGGCGCACAGGGTGTCGCCGGTGGTCACGTCCTTCAGACCCACGGCCGCGGCGATGTCGCCGGCGCGGACTTCCTTGATCTCGTCACGCTGGTTGGCATGCATCTGCAGGATGCGGCCCACGCGCTCCTTCTTCGACTTGACCGGGCTGTAGACCTGGTCGCCGGAGTTGAGCACGCCCGAGTAGACGCGGAAGAAGGTCAGCGAACCGACGAACGGGTCGGTCATGATCTTGAACGCCAGCGCCGAGAACGGCTCGGAGTCGGACGCCTTGCGGGTGTCTTCCTTGTCGTTCTCGTCGATGCCCTGCACCGGCGGACGGTCGGCCGGCGACGGCAGCAGCTGGATCACGCCGTCGAGCATTGCCTGCACGCCCTTGTTCTTGAACGCAGAGCCACAGAAGACCGGCACGATCTCAACGCGCAGCGTGCGCTCGCGCAGACCCGAGAGGATCTCGGCTTCGTTCAGCTCGCCCTCGTTCAGGTACTTGTCCATCAGCTCTTCGGACGCTTCGGCAGCGGCTTCGATCATGAAGCTGCGCGCTTCGTCAGCCTTGCTCTGCAGCTCGGCCGGGATTTCGCGGTACTCGAACTTGGTGCCCTGCGAGGCGACATCCCAATGGATGGCCTTCATCTTGATCAGGTCGACCACGCCCTCGAAGCCGTCTTCGGCGCCGATCGGCACCTGCATCGGCACGGCGTAAGCGCCCAGGCGCGACTTCAGCTGCTCGACGACCTTGTCGAAGTTGGCACCGGTGCGGTCCATCTTGTTGACGAACGCCATGCGCGGCACCGAGTACTTGTTGGCCTGGCGCCACACGGTCTCGGACTGCGGCTGCACGCCACCGACGGCGCACAGCACGAACACCGCGCCGTCGAGCACGCGCAGCGAACGCTCCACCTCGATGGTGAAGTCGACGTGGCCGGGGGTGTCGATGATGTTGAAGCGGTGCTCAGGCAGGGACTTGTCCATGCCCTTCCAGAACGCGGTCGTCGCGGCCGACGTGATGGTGATGCCGCGCTCCTGCTCCTGCTCCATCCAGTCCATCGTCGCGGCACCTTCGTGCACTTCGCCGATCTTGTGGCTGACGCCGGTGTAGAACAGGATGCGCTCAGACGTGGTGGTCTTGCCGGCATCGATGTGGGCCATGATGCCGAAGTTGCGGTAACGCTCGATGGGAGTGGTGCGAGCCACGGGACCCTCTCGTAAGTTATTCAAATTCCAGATGGCCGGACGCCGCCTCTGGGGCGGCCTCCGGTTCGCATGGCGGCTTTCTCGCCGCCGCGGCAGCACCTATGTGCTGCTGAGGCCCTGGGCGCCCAGTCAGGCGCCCGCGGGACGCTCAGATCACCAGCGGTAGTGGGCGAACGCCTTGTTCGCTTCCGCCATGCGGTGGGTTTCTTCGCGCTTCTTGATCGCGCCGCCACGGTTTTCCGAGGCATCGATCAGTTCAGCCGCCAGCTTGCGCGGCATGGTGTTTTCGCCACGCTTGCGAGCGGATTCGATCAGCCAACGCATTGCCAGCGCCATGCGGCGCGAGGTACGGACTTCGACCGGCACCTGGTAGGTGGCGCCACCGACGCGACGCGACTTGACCTCGACGGCCGGCGACACGTTGCCAAGCGCCTTCTCGACGAGCTCGAGGGCGTTCGGGTTCTTTTCCCCGATCACGTCCATTGCGCCGTAGACGATCTTTTCGGCGACCGACTTCTTGCCGCTCTGCATGACCATATTGATGAAACGCGCGATCGTTTCGCTGCCGTGCTTGGGATCGGGCAGGACCGAACGCTGCGGAGTGGAGCCTTTACGCGACATGGTGCGTACCTATATTCGTGATTCTTGTACGGCGACCGGATGACCGGTCAACCGGATTAGGACTTCGGACGCTTGGCGCCGTACTTGGAGCGGCTCTGGCGACGCTTGGTGACACCGGCGGCGTCGAGCGAGCCACGCACGGTGTGGTAGCGCACGCCCGGCAGGTCCTTGACGCGACCGCCGCGGATCAGCACGACCGAGTGCTCCTGCAGGTTGTGGCCTTCGCCGCCGATGTACGAGATGACCTCGTAACCGTTGGTCAGGCGCACCTTGGCCACCTTGCGCAGAGCCGAGTTCGGCTTCTTCGGGGTGGTGGTGTACACGCGGGTGCAAACGCCACGACGCTGCGGGCAGTTCGCAAGCGCCGGCGAGGCGCTCTTGTAGGTTTCAGGGCTGCGCGGCTTGCGCACCAACTGATTGATCGTCGCCATCTGGAACTCTTTGATTAAGGACCGGAATGGCCCTTGCGTGAAAACGAACGGCAAGCCGGGGCAACCCAGCTTACCGAGACGAAAAAGTATAGCCCGCGTCAGACCTCTCGGTCAACGCGGACTAAACCTGTGCCCGGACTGGCTCATAGGCCAATCCGGAACTAGCTGCGATCCCGCCCTCCTGGGCCGAACACGAGGCGCTCCCTGCGCCTCATTTCGTGATCTGGACAGCCTCCGAAGAGGCCGTCGAATTGCCGAATTGTAACTTAGGAAGCGCTCGAAGTGTCGACGTCGGCCTCGGCGGCCTCCGTCGTCGCTTCGACCGGAGCTGCGGTCGTCGTACCGGACAGCGTCTCCATCTCCGACTCGGTCAGGCCCGAGGCGTTGCGGCGACGCAGCGTGTGGTACGCCAGGCCGGTGCCGGCCGGGATCAGTCGGCCGACGATCACGTTCTCCTTGAGACCGCGCAGGCCATCGCGGGTACCGCGCACGGCGGCCTCGGTCAGCACGCGCGTGGTCTCCTGGAACGAGGCCGCCGAGATGAACGACTCGGTCGCCAGCGAGGCCTTGGTGATGCCCAGCAGGACCGGCTCGACCTTGGCCAGGATCTCGTTGCGCGCGGCCAGACGAGCATTCTCCTCGACCAGGCGCTGACGCTCGACCTGCTCGCCATTGAGGAACTTGCTGTCGCCCTGGTCGATGATCTCGACCTTGCGCAGCATCTGGCGAACGATCACCTCGATGTGCTTGTCGTTGATCTTCACGCCCTGCAGGCGATAGACGTCCTGGATTTCCTTGGTCAGGTACACGGCCAGCGGCTCGACACCCAGCAGGCGCAGGATGTCCTGCGGCGTCGGCTCGCCGTCCACCACGGTCTCGCCCTTCTCCACGTGCTCGCCTTCGAACACGATGATCTGG
>DATDBD010000187.1:0-2277 GCA_036525015.1 Lysobacter sp. | reverse complement strand
GATCACCACTACCGGCAGTCCGCTGCGCGGCAATCCGGCACGGGTTTCGGCGATGCCCTTGCGCACGCGCTGCGCGTCGGCGCTGTCGCCCTGCCACAGTTCGCGCAGGCAGCGCAGCGTCTGCAGCGGCGAGGTGGGATGTTCCTCGACAATGTTGACGCCCGCGCCCGGGGGGATGCCGCTGGCATCGGACCACCACGTCGCGCGTTCGGTGTTGGTCGCGGCGCGGGGGCTGAACTGGGTATCGAGCGCGGCATAGCGATTGCCGCAGGGGGATTCACCGAACATGTACCGGCCATAGGCCGAGGCATACGGCACCGCCACCGCGCGCCACAAATCGAATCCCACCGAAAGGGCGCCGGCGCGCAGCGCTTCGTCGCTCCATCCGCCGGCCTTCATCAGCTCGTAGGCCGACTTCGCCTGCGCGGCGGCATCGCTGCCCTCGATCAGGCCCGTCTCCTTCAGCGCCGTGCAGCGCTGCGTCCACAGCGGGGTCGCCTGGGCGGTCAAAGGCGGCTGCGGCAAGCCCTGCAGGTGCAGCAGCGCACACGGCATCAACAGCGCGGCCTGCGTGGTGTAGTCGTACAGGGCACGTCCGCCCTCGCCTTCGACGTAAATATTGGGCTCCGCGGCGACCACCGCGTCCAGCCAGTCTCCGTCGAGCTCGGCCGCGCGCAACACCGCACCGCCGCCGTTGGAGATGCCGACAGCGATCACCCGCGTGTTCTCGAAGGTGAACGGCGCCGCCTGCGGGAATGCAGCGTCCAGCGATTGCAGGGCGAATTGCGCGGCCTGCTTTACATGACGTCCCCAGTCGGCTTCGGGATTGTCGCGCGAGTGCGCGTGCTTGAACGCCACCCCGCGCACCCCGGACGCGCTCGCCGCCAAGTCGGGAGCAAACGCCAGCGTGGCCGCACCCGCAGCGGCCACGGTGCCGTCGGCGCTCACGCCCTGCCCGGTATCGAGATCGAAGTAGTCGGTGCCCGCTCCCTTGTCGGTGTAGGCCACGGCACACCCCTTCGGCAGGCCCCACGCGCCCGCCACAGCGATCGCGCCGTAGATTCCGCGCGAACCGGACGAAGCCGTCACCACGACGCAGCGCTTGCCGGTATCGAACGCGTCGGGCACCTGTACGAGCACGCGATGCGGCTGGCCCGCGCCGGGCACGGTGGCCATCGCACTGAACTCGCGGCCGGGCACCGCCGCGGTGCTGCCATACAACTCGCCGTAGCCGCCCCCCGGGGCCAGGTCGGCAATGCCGCGCCAGTTGCTCCAAAGCGCGCGGCGGCGCAGCTCAGTGGGCGTCGGATGCTCGGCATCGGCCAGCGCCGGCGGTGCCATGGCACGAAGGCCGGCGATGCCCAACCCGGCGGTGAGCAGTTCGTCGTTGCCGCGATGCTCGGTGACGCGCACGTCCTTGAACATCCCAGTGGACTCCTTGGCGGTGCGCGGGGAGGCGCAGGACGCGAGGGCGAGGATCGCCACGCAGGCGACGATGCGAAACGGATGATGGGTCATGGCCGCAGCCTAGCAAGGGCGGGCCGGCGCCTCATCGTACTTTGGTACGAGTGCGCGCATCGCCACCTGCCTCGATGCGCTTGCTAGGCTAGCGCCAATGCCGACCCTGCTCATCGCCGACGACCATCCGCTGTTCCGCGCTGCGCTTCGACAGGCCGCGGCCGACGCAGTGGCCGACACGCGCGTCAGCGAGACCGACACGCTCGAAGGCGTCCTGGCGGCGCTGGAGGCCGATCCCGGCATCGACCTGGTCCTGCTCGACCTGCACATGCCCGGCAACCATGGGCTGGCCGGACTGGCGGCGATCCGCGCGCAATATCCGGGCGTGGCCGTAGTGGTGGTCTCGGCCAACGACGACCCGCGCGTGGTGCGGCGCGCGCTGGACCATGGCGCGGCCGGCTATCTGCCCAAGAGTTCCGGACTGGACGAACTGCGTGATGCCATCCGCGCGGTCCTGGCCTGCGAGCAATGGCTGCCGTCGTCGTTGCGCGCCGCGGTGGCGCGCACGCACAGCGCCAGCGGCGATGCCGACCTGGCCGCGCGCCTGGCGAGCTTGTCGCCGCAGCAGTTCCGCGTGCTGACGCTGGTCGCGAAGGGCCTGCTCAACAAGCAGATTGCCGACCGGCTGGAAGTGCAGGAGCGCACGGTCAAGGCGCACCTGTCGGCGATCTTCGATCGTCTGGGCGTGCGCAACCGCACGCAGGCCAGCGTGGTGCTGCGAGAGTTGGAACTGGTGGATCCGGCGCGGCAGCTTGCGGG
>DATDBD010000186.1:0-5420 GCA_036525015.1 Lysobacter sp. | reverse complement strand
CAGGCTGGCAAGGACGAACACGTGCTGTTCGCCGGCGATATCCCCGTGTTGCACGTCGATCGCGGAGGTCAGGTGACCTACCACGGCCCTGGCCAGATCGTGCTGTATCCGTTGTTGGACCTGCGCCGGCTGAAGATCGGGGTGAAGGAATACGTCTGCAGGATCGAGCAGGCAATGATCGACACGCTGGCCGACTGGAACATCCACGCCGAGCGCCGCGATGGCGCCCCCGGCGTGTACGTGAACGGGGCCAAGATCGGCGCGCTGGGTATCCGTGTGCGCCGCGGCTGCACGTTCCACGGTCTGGCCTTCAACATCGCGATGGACCTGGAGCCGTTCCAGCGCATCAACCCCTGCGGTTACCAGGGGTTGCAGGTGACCTCGATGCTAGACTTGGGCGGCCCGTCCGGCCTGGAGGCGGTCAAGACGGTCCTCGTCGCGCACGTTGCCCGGCTGTTCGGTTTGACGGTCGAACAGGCCCCGCCGTTGTTGTGATGCTTCCCGCCAGGACGGATGAGGGCGCTTTTCGACGAAGAGCGCGCCCTCTCGCCAGCCCTCTCCCGCCAGCGGGAGAGGAGCCAAACGCAAAAGAGCCATTAGCCACATGACCGAGTCCGCCGCCTCCAAGACCATTCCGCTCGCCATCGTGAGCGCCGACGCCGCGCCGGCGTCGTTGCAGCCCGGGGTGAAGCAGCTGGCCGGCGACAAGATCAATCGCTCGCCGGTGCAGTTCGCCGACGCGCCGGTGCTGCGCAAGCCATCCTGGATCCGCGTGCGCATTCCTTCCGGCAACTCCGTGCAGCAGCTCAAGGCCAAGCTGCGCGAGAACCGCCTGGTCACGGTCTGTGAAGAGGCCAGCTGCCCAAACATCCACGAGTGCTTCAGCCACGGCACCGCCACGTTCATGATCCTGGGCGAGGTCTGCACGCGCCGCTGCTCGTTCTGCGACGTCGCCCACGGCCGCCCGAAGCCGCCGGACTCCGCCGAGCCCCTGCACCTGGCGACCACCGTCGCCGACATGGGCCTGAAGTACGTCGTGGTCACCAGCGTCGATCGCGACGACCTGCGCGACGGCGGTGCCCAGCACTTCGTCGACTGCATCGCCGCGATCCGCGAGCACAGCCCGCGCACCAAGATCGAGATCCTGACGCCGGACTTCCGTGGCAAGGGCCGCATGGAACGCGCGCTGGAGATCCTGGCGAACAGTCCGCCCGACGTGTTCAACCACAACGTCGAGACCGTGCCGGACCTGTACCGCAACGTGCGTCCGGGCGCGGATTACCAGTGGTCGCTGACGCTGCTGCAGAAGTTCAAGGCACAGCATCCGGCGGTGGCGACCAAGTCCGGCATCATGCTGGGCCTGGGCGAGACCATGGACCAGGTGCAGGCGACGCTGCGCGACCTGCGCGCGCACGACGTCGACATGATCACCATCGGCCAGTACCTGCAGCCCTCGCCGCACCATCATCCGGTGCTGCGCTACTGGACGCCGGACGAGTTCAAGCAACTGGAGGAGTACGGCATGTCGCTGGGCTTCACCCACGTCGCCTCCGGTCCGCTGGTCCGATCGTCCTACCACGCCGACCGTTCGGCGATCGAAGCCGGCGTCGTTGCGCTCGCCTGATCGCGTACCTCTCGCGAAATCGTCGCGCACAGCACGGCCGTCTCCTGCGCCGGTTGCCGTCTCTAATAACGCCAAGCTAACGGCTTGCGCTCCAAAAGCTGAACGCTGGTCGCTGAATCGGCCAATGCGCGGTGAGTGGCACGCTATTTCCCATTGGATAGGCGTGACAGCGACCGCAACTTTCGGCACTGTGGAGCAGTCGAAGGTCGGCACATGCTGGACCGACTCCACACCAAAGATCAGGCCGCCTGCGGCCGCGAAGCCTCCGCGATGAATGCCAAGACCCCCCTGCTTGCGTTGTTGCTCACCGCGCCCCTGGCTCTGCTGGCCCGGGCCGACGGCGGAACCAGCGCGCTTCCCAACGCGCCCACCGCCGACCAGGCCCTGGCCGCCAAGTATGTCTACGGCCTGCTGTCCGACAGCCGCTACGCCTACCGGCCGCGCGCGCTGGACGATGCGCTGTCGCAGGACATGTACAAGCGCTACCTGGAATCGCTCGACCCGGCCAAGCAGTTCTTCACCGCGCAGGACATCGTCCGGTTCGATGCCTACAGGAACAAACTGGACGATGCGATCAAGAGCGGCGAGCTGGATCCGGCCTACGCGATCTTCGCCACTTTCCAGCAGCGCGTGAACGAGCGCGTGAAGTTCGCCCGCGCTTTGCTCAACCAGGACATCTTCGTTTTCAACGGCACCGACCGCTACGAGTACGACCGCGAGGACGTGCCGTGGTCGGCCGACAACGCCGCGCTGGACACGCTGTGGAAGCAGTCGGTGCGCAACGACTGGCTGCGCCTGAAGCTGGCCGGCAAGAAGCCCGATGAAATCCGCAAGACGCTCGACAAGCGCTACAACAACATGGGCAAGGGCTTCGCCGAGCTGAAGGGCGAGGACGTGTTCCAGGCGTTCGTCAACAGCTACGCCAACGCGATCGATCCGCACACCGACTACTTCACGCCGCGAGCGGCGGAGAACTTCAACCAGTCGATGTCGTTGTCGCTGGAAGGTATCGGCGCGCAGTTGCAGAAGCAGGACGACGTGGTCGCGATCCGCGAGATCATTCCCGGCGGGCCCGCCTCGCGCAGCAACAAGCTCCAGCCGGGCGACCGCATCGTGGCCGTCGGCCAGGGCGAGAGCGGCGCGATGGAGGACGTGATCGGCTGGCGCATCGACGACGTCGTCGCCAAGATCCGCGGCACCAAGGGCTCCAAGGTGCGGCTCGATGTCGTGCCGGTCGAGGCCGGCATCGACAGCAAGCCCAACCGCATCGTGCTGACGCGCGACAAGATCAAGCTCGAGGAGCAGGCCGCCAAGTCCAAGGTCCTGACGATCCCGGCCGGCAACGGCGCGCCGGCCAAGCGCATCGGCGTGATCGAGCTGCCCGGCTTCTACCAGGATTTCGAAGGTCGCCGGAAGAATGCCGACGACTACGCTTCGGCCACGCGCGACGTTTCGCGGCTGCTGACCCAGCTCACCGCGCAGAAGGTCGACGGCGTCGTGCTCGACCTGCGCAACAACGGCGGCGGTTCGCTGACCGAGGCGATCGAGCTGACCGGTCTGTTCATCGACCGCGGCCCGGTGGTGCAGGTGCGCGAATCCGGTGGCCGCGTCAGTGTCGAAGGCGACAGCGACAGCGGCATCGCCTGGGAAGGCCCGTTGGCCGTGCTGATCAACCGCGGTTCGGCGTCGGCGTCGGAGATCTTCGCCGGCGCAATCCAGGACTACGGTCGTGGCCTGATCATCGGCGAGACCAGCTTCGGCAAGGGCACCGTGCAGAACCTCGTCGATCTGGATCGCTGGCCGGCCAATGAGGAACCGCGCTTTGGCCAGGTCAAGCTGACCATCGCCCAGTTCTTCCGCGTCAGCGGCGGCTCCACGCAGAACAAGGGCGTCGTGCCCGACATCTCGTTCCCGGCGTCGGTCGATGCCAGCGAGTTCGGCGAGAGCACGTACGACAACGCGCTGCCGTGGACGCGGATCGCCTCCGTGCCGCACACCAGCTACGGCAACTTCGCCCCGCTGCTGCCCAAGC
This sequence comes from Lysobacter sp., assembly GCA_036525015.1. Classification (GTDB taxonomy): domain Bacteria; phylum Pseudomonadota; class Gammaproteobacteria; order Xanthomonadales; family Xanthomonadaceae; genus Lysobacter_J. Next base: position 1,764 of record DATDBD010000186.1, on the reverse strand, counting down.
TGGAGACGCTGCACACCACGCGCGTGGCCAACGACAAGGAATTCCAGTGGTGGTCCGACGACGTCGCGCAGTTCCGTGCCGAGCGCGCCAAGAAGTCGATCTCGCTCAACGAGAACGAGCGCCGCGCCGAGCGCGACACCGAGGACGCCAAGCGCAAGCAGCGCCAGGCCGAACGCAAGTCGCTGGGTCTGGACCTGGATCCGCTCGCCGATGACGACATCGACGACGGCCTGGCCGCCAGCGAGCGCGACATCGCCAAGGACGCCGCCCGCGAGAAGCTGGCCGAGAATCGTCCGGACCCGCTGCTGCGCGAATCGGCCTCTATCCTGGCCGACGCGGTTCGCCTGCTCGACAACGATGGCAAGCTGTCGGCGCAGGTGCTGCCGACGGCGATCCAGCCGGGCCACTGGGCCGACTGATGGCATTTCCCAGGCTGCGCCTGGGAAACCCCAAAGTTTGCTCGTGCAAACTTTGGGCCCCGCCACGCGCTGCCATACCCCCATTCGCGCCTACGGCGCGAATCGCCCCCTGACTCAGGGGGCTATGCGAAGCGCAAGAATCGGATAGCGGGCGCCTTCGGGCGCCCGTTACGCTTTGGGCCATGAACACCGCACGTGCCATCCGCGACAAGCTCGACCACGCCCGCCAGCTGCTGGACGCCGGCGAGCCGACCCTGCCCGAACTGGCCGCCGCCACCGGCCTGAGCGCCTCGCACCTGCAGCGGCAGTTCAACGCCCGTTTCGGCCTGAGCCCGGCGCAGTACCTCGCCCAACGCAAGCTCGGCACGCTGCGCTCGGCGCTGCGCGAGGGCAGCGACGTGAGCGCCGCGCTGTACGACGCCGGTTATGGCTCGCCCTCGCGCATCTACGAAAGCGGCGCGGCGAAGCTCGGCATGACTCCTGCGCGTTACCGCGCCGGAGGCGAAGGCGAACAGATCCGCTGGAGCATCGCCGACACCGCGCTCGGCCAGGCGCTGGTGGCCACCACCGAACGCGGCGTGTGCATGATCGAACTCGGCGAGGATGCCGGCGCGCTGGAGGCGAAACTGCGCGACGAATTCCCCAGGGCGGCGCTGGAGCGGGTGGACGTGGGTCGCGACGAATTCCTCGCGCCGCGCGTGCGCGAAGTGGCCGACGCGCTCGCGGGCAAGCAGGTGCACGTTCCGGTCGATCTGATCGGCACGGCGTTCCAGAAGAAGGTCTGGGATGCACTGATGAAGATCCCGCGTGGCCAGACACGCAGCTATTCGCAGATCGCCGTCGAGTTGGGCGCGCCGCAAGGCGCACGCGCCGTGGCCAGCGCCTGCGCGCACAACCGGGTCGCGGTCGTCGTGCCCTGCCATCGCGTGGTGCGCAGCGATGGCTCGCTGGGCGGCTATCGCTGGGGACTGCCGATGAAGCAGCGGGTGTTGGAGCGCGAGCGCGCGGCGTGAGGCTCGCGCCCATCGGCATCAGCGGTCGGATCTTTGCTCCCTTGGACGCACCTTCCCTTGAAGCGTCCCCTCTCCCGCTTGCGGGAGAGGGCTAAGGCGAGGGGCTTTTGCTGTTGCAATCCTATCGCCCGCACCCCTGTCCTTCTCCCGCAAGCGGGAGAGGGAGCAGTTCCAGAAGCTCACTTCCTTCGCCGCTGCGGCGGCGGCCGCGTCGGCAACGCCAACCCCAGCTTGATCGGCTCGAACACCATCCGCGTCTCATAGCGCTTGAGGTTGTCGTCGCTGCCGAACAAACGGTCGGCGACCTCGCGGCAATGGGCGACGCCGGTGGT
>DATDBD010000185.1:0-23242 GCA_036525015.1 Lysobacter sp. | reverse complement strand
AGCGCGCATTCGCGCTGGGACCACCGATCAGCAGCGCCGTGCGTGGCGCGGGCAGGGCGGCGAACGCGGCGCACTCGCGGCGTGCTGCCGCCAGCCACAGGTCGTCGACCGGATGCAGGCTGCCGAACATCGTGATGACGTTGTCTCCGCGCAACCCGTCGTGCTGCGGCGCGATCACCAGGTCCCAGTGATGCGTGGACAGGCGCGGGTCGAGGATCTGCACGGCCCGGGCACCGCCGGCACGCAACAGGCGCGTGGCCAGGGCGGCCTGACGGCCACATCCGATGGCCAGGGCGGGCGGACGCGGCAGTGCCGCGGCGAATTCCTCGCCGAAGGCGCGCCGCGCCCCCGGCAACCTTCGCGGCGCCAGCCAGCGCCACGGCGCTTGCGATTGCAGCGACCACTCGCGAGCCGCCAGCCCGAGCGCATTGGCGAGCGCCTCGGCCTGGCGACGATTGCCGGCGTGGCCATCGGTCACGGTCCATGCGCTCGCCGCCGGTTGGGCGGCTGGCGCGACGCGCTCCGGGCTGGTCGCGGCAGGATGGCTCGCAATGGGGCTGCTTTGTTGCACGGTTGTGCTTAATCCGTTCCGAAGTCGGCGGCGGTTCTGCCCACGCCAGACTCTACACTTCCGCCACTCGTCTTCTGCAACCTGAACCGCGGATCGCCTGCGGTGCCTTCTGGAGCTTCCGATGTCCCAAGTCCTGTCCGACGCCGCCCTCGACCAGTTGTTCCGTACCGCCCGCACCCATAACGAGGTGGGCGGTGAGGTCAGCGAGGAGACCCTGCGCCGACTGTACGAGCTGGCCAAGTGGGGCCCGACCAGCGCCAACATGTCGCCGCTGCGGCTGGTGTTCGTGAGATCGGCCGAAGCCAAGGCCAGGCTGGCCCCGGCGCTGGACGAGGGCAACTACGCCAAGACGCTGGCGGCACCGGTGACGGCGATCGTGGCCTATGACATGGCCTTCTACGACAAGCTGCCGTACCTGTTCCCGCATGCCGACGCCAAATCCTGGTTCGACAGCAAGCCCGAGCCGGCGCTGGAAACCGCGGCCCTGCGCAACGGCAGCCTGCAGGGTGCCTACGTGCTGATGGCCGCGCGCGCCGTCGGCCTGGATTGCGGGCCGATGTCGGGCTTCAACAACGCGATGGTCGACGAAGCCTTCTTCGCCGGTACCCGCATCAAGTCCAATTTCCTGATCAACCTGGGCCATGGCGATCCGGCCAAGCTGTTCCCGCGTTCGCCGCGACTGTCGTTCGACGAGGCCGCGCAGGTCCTGTAACGCATAAGCGCTCGACTCAAGTACGCCCCATCAACCCCCCGGAGATTTTCGATGTTCAAACGTCTTGCCCTCGCCGTGGTCCTGGTTTCCGCCAGCGCCGCCGCGTTCGCCGCACCTGTGACCTACAAGATCGACCCCAACCACACCAATGTGGTCGCCAGCTGGAACCACTTCGGCTTCTCCAATCCGATCGCGAACTTCGGCCAGGTCGACGGTTTCATCACCTACGATCCGGACCACGTCGGCACCTCGAAGGTCGAGGTGACCATCCCGATGGCCGGCCTGGACACCCGCGTGGCCAAGTTCGACGAGCACCTGCGCAGCGCCGATTTCTTCGACGCCGAGAAGTACCCGACCATCACCTTCAAGAGCACCAAGGTCGAAGCCGCCGGCGACAAGAAGCTGCGCGTGTTCGGCGAGCTGACCGTGCACGGCGTGACCAAGCCGGTCGTGCTGGACACCACCATCAACAAGATCGGCGAGCAGCCGATGGCCAAGCGCGCCGCCGCCGGCTTCGATGCCACCACCACGATCAAGCGCAGCGACTTCGGCGTCGACAAGTACGCCCCGAACGTCAGCGACACCGTCACCATCCGCATCACCACCGAAGCGGTGGTGCCGAAGGCCGGCGACGCCAAGTAATCGCGGCAGTCTGCCTCGCAATAGTCGCGGGTCCGATCCGGACCCGCGACCCGCAGGGAAGGTTGCACCGGGCTGCCGTGAGCGCAGCGTTCGCGGCTCGCCTGCTAACCTTTGCCGATGATCATCGAACGCAACGCCCACTCGCGCGGCCTGGTCCAGGAAGGCTGGCTCGACAGCCGCCACACGTTCTCCTTCGGCAGCTACTACGACCCGGCATGGATGGGCTTTGGTCCGCTGCGGGTGATCAACGAGGACATCGTCGAGCCCGGCGCGGGTTTTCCGCCGCATCGGCACGCCAACATGGAAATCCTCAGCTACGTGCTGGAGGGCCGTTTGGCGCACAAGGACAGCAGCGGCGGAGGCGGCGTGATCCACGCCGGCGAACTGCAGTGGATGAGCGCCGGCCATGGCGTGGAGCACAGCGAATACAACGGCTCTGAAACCGAGCCGGTGCATTTCCTGCAGATATGGATCCAGCCCTCGCGGCTGAACCACCAGCCGGCTTATGCACAGCGCGATGCGGTTGCCGCCGATGCGCGCGGCTGGAATCTGCTGGCTTCGCCGGACGGACGCGACGGCAGCCTGTCGATCCGCCAGGACGCGTGGCTGCGCAGCGTCCGCCTCGATGCCAACGAGACCGCCGCCCACGTGCTGGACCCGTCCCGCCTGTATTGGCTGCACGTGGCCAGGGGCACGGTCCTCGCCAATGGCCGTACCCTGCATGCCGGCGATGCACTGGGGTTCCAGGACGAATCCGGCCCACTGCGGCTGAACGGAGGGGGCGAACACCAGGCCGACGTGCTGCTGTTCGACCTTCCTCCGTAGGGGCCCAGACCCACGAACGATGCGCAGGGCGGGCCTCGGCCCGCCGAAAACGATGCGGCCGGGGCATCAAGGATGCGGCGAACCAAGGCCCGTCCTACAATGGCGCTCCACGTTTCGCACCCCACGCACCATGACCGCAGCCAACGCCCATCCGACCCAGGCCAATGCCGAGAAGCGCTATGTCGTGCACCGCGGCGACCTGCCGTTGAGCTGCCCGCTGCCGTCGATGGCGCTGTGGAACTCGCATCCGCGCGTCTACCTGCCGATCGAGGCCGAGCACGAAGTGCAATGCCCGTACTGCGGCTCGCATTTCGTCCTCGAAGACTGAGCGCACTGGTCGCGACGGTGACAGGCGTTTGCGTCGGATGACCGCGGCGCCCCTGACCGTCGTGCAACTGCTGCCGGCACTGGAATCCGGCGGCGTCGAACGCTCCACGCTGGAGATCGCCCAGGCCCTGGTCGGCGCCGGACATCGCTCGATCGTGGTTTCCGCCGGTGGCCGCCTGGTGCCGCGGCTGCAGGCGATGGGCGCCGAACACGTCATGCTCGACATCGGTCGCAAATCGCTGCTGACGCTGCGCCACGTGCGTACGCTGCGTGCGCTGCTGGCGCGCGAGCACGCCGACATCGTCCACGCGCGCTCGCGCCTGCCGGCCTGGATCGGCGCGCTGGCCCTGCGCGGGATGGCAGCGCCGCAGCGTCCGCGGCTGGTCACCACCGTGCACGGCCTCAATTCCCCCTCGCGCTACAGCGCGATCATGGCTCGGGGCGAACGCGTCATCTGCGTGTCGCGCAGCGTGCGCGACTACGTGCTGCGACATTATCCCGACACCGATCCGTCGAAACTGCGAGTGATTCCCCGTGGTATCGACACGACGGCGTTCCCGCTTGCGGCGCACCCGGATGCGGCGGCGCGCGCCTGGGCCGCTGCGTTGCATCCGGCGCTCGGCGGCGAAGGGCCGCTGCTGTTGTTGCCGGGGCGAGGCACGCGCCTGAAGGGACATGCCGATGCCCTGGCGCTGCTTGGAAAGCTGCGGGGCGATGGACTCGATGCGCGCCTGTGGTTGCCGGGAGCACGCGAGCGCGGACGCGAGCAGTACATCGCAGAACTCGAACGCGAGGCGCGATCGGGCGGATTCGCAGATGCGGTTGCATTCACGCCGGCCACCGACGAGATCGCGCGGGCCTATGCCGCATCCGACCTGGTCCTGCAGGTGTCGCGCAAGCCCGAATCGTTCGGCCGAACGGTACTGGAGGCGCTGTCGGTCGGGCGACCGGTGCTGGGCTGGCGCCACGGCGGCGTGGGCGAGCTGCTCGATGAAATCCAGCCTGCCGGCGCGGCGACGCCCTTCGATGCCGCGCAACTGCATCACATCGCACGCGAGTTGCTGGCCCACCCGCCATCGCCACCGGCTACGATTCCCTACACTCTGAGCGCCATGCAGGAAGCCACGCTTGCCGTCTATGCCGAACTCATCGATGAGCGCGACTGATCCCACCTCCGCCGTACCGGCCACGCCGTCGGGCTGGCGCTGGGCGCCGGTGTGGGTCCTGGCCTACGTCGCCTTGTGGCCCGCGCCCGGCTATGCCGAAGGGGTGCTGGTGCTCGGCGCGCTGGCGGCCATCATCAAGCTGGTGGCGACGCGCTTCCGCAACGGCACCGCATTGCTGACGGGACCGGCATGGGCGCTGACCACGGTGTTGTTCTGCGCTTATTGGCTGCCAGAACTGGTATCGGCGGTGGATGCCATCGATCCGGCGCGCGCGCTGCGCGAGGCGGTGGTCGATCTGCGCTATCTGCCGTTCCTGTGGCTGGTGGCGCTGGCGGTGGCCGATCCGCGCGGCCGGCGCATCACGTTCGGTGGCCTGGCGGTGATCGTCGCGGTCTGGACCATCGACGCCCTGATGCAGGCGATGAGCGGCAGCAGCCCGCTGTTTTCCGCCATCGACGGGTTGAAGCGCTCGATCAGCGGGCACGGCATGTGCAGCCCGGAGGAAATGTCCGGCGTGGATCGCCTCAGCGGCATATTGGGGCCGTGCAACCTCAAGTTGGGGCAGGTGATCGCCAGCCTGTCGCCGTTCGCGCTGTACGCCGCGGGCCGTCGTTTCGCCACCGCGGGCTGGTTGGTGGCCGCCGGTGCTGTCGGCCTGGTCGTACTGCTGGCGGGTTCGCGCGCGTCGTGGATCACCTATGCCCTGGTGCTGCTGTTGTCCGGTTGGCGCCTGCTGGGGTGGAGGAAGCTGACGATCGTGTTCGCCTTTGGCGCGATCACGGCCGTTGGGCTGTATTACGCCTCGCCGCAGGTGCACGATCGCGTCGCCCGCACGGCGCATGCGCTGTCCGCCAGCCAGGAGGGCTTCGACAGTGCCCTGTCCGGGCGCACGCGCATCTGGAGCGCGGCGCTGTGCATGGCGCGCACGCATCCGATCAATGGCGTCGGCGCGCGCGGTTTCCGCGAGGCGTTCCCCGCCTGCGATCCGGGCGTCGGACACATCGCCGCCTGGGGCGAGGGGCCGGCGTTGCACGCGCATCAACTGGTGCTGGAAGTGCTCAGCGAAACCGGCCTGTTCGGCATCCTGTTGTGGCTGGCCGGCATTGCGCTGGCTTGGCGCGCATGGCGTTTTGCCGGTGAGCAGGCCCGCGAGCGCGGGCGTCCGGCGATGCTGGCGTTGGTGGTCACGGTGTTCCCGTTCAACACCCATCTGGCGTTCTATTCGACGTTCTGGGGCGGGCTGACGCTGTTGCTGGCGGCGTTGTACGCGGGCAGCCTGCTGGCGCGCGATACCGGGTCGCCGGCCGCCGGCTAGGGGCCAGCCGCGGCCGCAGCGTCCTTGCGATAGGGCGAGGTCTGGCCGGGAGGACGGCGCTTGAAGCGGCGGTGGATCCACAGGTACTGCGTCGGCGCCTCGCGCACCATCGCCTCGATCGACGCGTTGACGCGGCTGCTGTCATCCGTCGCATCGGGAGACGGGAAGTCCTGCAGCGGCGGGCCCAGCCGCAGCACGTAGTGCGCGCCTTCGCGGCGATGGAAGAACGGCATCACCGCGCAGCCGCTGAGCCGGGCGAACTGGTGGGTGGCGGTGATGGTCGCGGCTGGCACGCCGAAGAACGGCGCGAACACCGTGTCCTTGCCGCGCATGTCCTGGTCCGGCGCGTACCACAGCAGTCCGCCCTGCTTGAGGTGGCGCATCGCCGGGCGGATCTCTTCGTTGGTGAACATCGCGGCGGCGTAGCGCAGGCGGCCGCGCTTGACCGCCCATTCCATCACCGGGTTGCGATGGCGCCGGTACATGCCGGCCAGCGGGATGTGGTCGCACATCAGGCGCCCGCACATCTCCAGTGTCATGAAGTGCCCGGATACCAGCAACACTCCGCGGCCCTGGGCGCGCAGCGGCGCGATGTGCTCCAGCCCCTCGATGCGCACGGTACGGCGCATCGGTGCGGCCGAACCCCACCATGCGCGGGCGAATTCGAACAGCCCGATGCCCAGGTCGCGAAAGCTCTCGCGCAGCAGCTGATCGCGCTCGGCCTGTGACTTTTCCGGGAAGCACAAGGCCAGGTTGATGGCGGCGGCGCGGCGGCGTTCGCCCGCCAGCAGTCGGGCCAAGGCGCCGATGCCGCGTCCGATCAGGCGCTGCAGGCTCCAGGGCAGCCGCGCACCCGCGCACATCACGCCCAGGCCGAGCCACGCGGGCCAGTAACGTGGACCCAGCGGCGGTGGCGGGGCGGTGGTCGCAGAGGAGGGCGATGACATGCGCGTGATTCTAGCGTCGTGCCTGCGATGACTGCCCGGATCGCGTGCGCTTGGTTATGCTTACCGCGATGCCGACGGACCCTTTCGAGCGCCTGTTGCGTGGCCTTTACTCGGCGGCGCTCTACCTGTTGGCACCGATCACGGTCTATCACCTGATCTGGCGCGGCTTGCGGCAGCCCGCCTACTTCCAGCGCTGGCCGGAGCGTTACGCCGTCTATCGCGACGGCCACCCGCCCCGAACGCTGTGGGTGCATGCGGTTTCCGTAGGCGAGGTCAACGCGGCGGTGCCGCTGGTCAACGCACTGCGACGCGGCCGTCCCGACCTGAGACTGCTGGTCACCACGATCACACCGACCGGCTCCGAGCGGGTTCGCGCGTTGTGGGGCAATGGTGTCGAGCACGTGTATCTTCCCTACGACCTGCCGGGCGCGGTGGGGCGTTTCCTCGATCACTACCGTCCGTGCACGGCCCTGATCATGGAGACCGAGCTGTGGCCCAGCCTGATGTTCGGTTGCCGCGAACGCAGCATTCCCGTCTACATCCTCAACGCCCGCCTGTCGGAGCGCTCGCTGCGGGGCTATCGCGTGCTGGCCCCGCTGGTCGGTCGCGCCCTGCGTACGGTGCACACGGTCGCCGCGCAATCGCAGGCCGACGGCCAGCGCTTCATCCGGCTGGGCGCGCGTGACGGACAGATACAGGTCACCGGAAACCTAAAATTCGACGTCGCCGTGCCCGAGGGTTTGTGCGATTTTGCCGGTGAATGCCGGCAGCATTGCGGCGGTAACCCGGTATGGATCGCGGCCAGCACGCACGAGGACGAGGAAGCCGCCGTGCTGGCGATGCATCGCCGCTTGCGCGCCCGGTTCCCCGGGCTGCTGCTGTTGTGGGCGCCACGTCATCCCGAACGCTTCCGTGCCGTCACCGAGCAAGCGCGTGCACAGGGCTGGCGCGTGTCGATCCGTTCGCAGGCCCGCTGGCCTCAACCGGACGACGCGGTGTTCGTGATCGACACGCTCGGCGAGCTGATGAGCTTCTACGCCTGCGCGGATGTCGCCTTCGTCGGCGGCAGCCTGCAGCCCGTCGGCGGCCACAATCTGCTGGAGCCGGCTGCGACCGGCACCGCCATCGTGACCGGACCGCACCTGCACAACTTCGTCGAGATCGCCGAGCGCCTCGATGCCGCGGGCGCTTTGCGGATCGGTGCGGATGCCGATGCCGTGGAAGCCGCTTTGTCGCAGTTGCTGGCCGATCCTGCCCAGCGCGAGCGCATGGCGGCCAGCGGCCGCGATCTGGTGGAAACCGGCCGTGGCGCGCTGACGCGGACCCTGGATCTGCTGCAGCCGGCGCTGCCGTCCGTCGCAACGGCTTGACCACGGCGGCCAGTACCGACTTGGCGCGGGCATAAAAAAACCGCCGAGGTCATCGGCGGTTTTTTTTGGACCTTTGAGACGAGGGCTTAGGCCCGTCGCACGTCAGCCACGGATGTCGGTAAGGGCGACCTGCCCCTCGGCATCGACGGTGAGCAGGCGGTTGATGTCCTGCACGTCGTCGACATCGAGCGTGCCGGCGGCCTGCTCCAGCACCAGGCGAGCCTGCAGGTGGCGGTAGCGCGCGCGGGCGTACTCGAGCTGCGCGGCAAACAGGTTGCGCTGGTTCTGCAGCACGTCGAGCACGGTGCGTGTGCCGACTTCCAGTCCGACCTGCGAGGCGTCGTAGGCGCTCTGCGCGGAGACCAGGGCCAGGCGGCGTGCCTCGACTTCGCTGACGCTGGCGACCAGGACCTGGTAGGCGTTGCGGGTGTTGCGCACCAGGGCGCGCTTTTGCTGCTCGAGTTCGTCGTCGACGACGTCGCGGCGGGCGATCGCCTGGCGCACGCCCGACTGCGTGGCGCCACCGGCGAAGATCGGCACCGACAGCGTGACGCCCAGGGCCGGACCGAACTCGCGGCTGTCGAGCTCGCGCGAACCGGCGAACAGGTTGCTGGAGCGATCGCCCCAGACGGTGCTGTCGCCATAGCTGCCGTTGAGGTACAGGGTCGGGTAATGGCCGGCGCGCGCGGTCTGCACGTCCTTGGAGGCCGACTCGGCCTGCAGTTCCTTGGCGCGCAGTGCGGGGTTGTTGGCGATGGCCTCCTGCACCCAGCCTTCGGCGTCGCGTGATTCCGGCAGGTTCGGCTGGAAGTCCTTGGGCAGGGCCTTGAGCGTATGCACCGGCTGGTCGGTCAGCTCGACCAGCGCCTGGTACGAATCCTCGACCGCGTTGCGGGCCAGGATGGTGTTGGCGCGCGAGCTGTCGTACTGGGCGCGCGCTTCATGCACGTCGGTGATCGGCGCAAGGCCGACTTCCAGGCGCTTGGAAGCGTAGTCGAACTGCTTCTTCAGCGCGGTCTCGGCTGCTTCGGCCGCCGCCAGCGACTCCAGCGCGATCAGCACATTGAAGTAAGCGGTGGAGGTGCGCGTGATCAGGTCATCGCCGGCGGCTTCGAGCTGGAAGTCGCTGGCCGCGCTCAGGGCCTTCTGGCTCTGGTGGCGCATGATGCTGCTGTGGTCGTAGATCATCTGGCTCAGCCGCACCTCACTGCCGCGGGTGCTGGTGTCCGATTCGGTGTTGCCAATGCTGATCGAGCCATCGGGATTGGTGACGGCATCGCCGCGGCTGTAGCTGCGGTTGCGCGTGAAGGACGCCGAACCGTTGATCTGCGGCAGCATCGCGGCGCGCGCCTGCACCGCCCCTTCCTTGGTCACCAGGCGGCCGGATTCGGCAGCCGACAATTGCGGATCGCTGCTTCGTGCCAGTTCGTAGGTCTGCAGCAGGTCTTCCGCGGAGGCGGCGGCCGGCAGCAGGGCGAGAGCCAGAGCGAGAACGATGGGGCGGCGGATCATGCGTGGTCCTTGTCCTTAAAACTCAAAGGTCGGCGCGGGAGCGGCGCCGGCGAGATACGGCAAATCGGTTTCGAACAACGATTGGATGCGCGGAGCGTTGACTTCGTTGCGTAGGAGAACGGCTTCCATCGCCGGCGAGCGGCCGCGGACGACGAACAGGCGTCCGCCCGGCGCAAGGCAGTCGATGAACTGCGGCGGGATGGCATCGACCGCACCGGTCACGCAGATGACGCCGAACTTGCGCTCCGGCGCGTAGGCGAAGGCATCGGTGGTGATCACCTGGGCGTTGTCGACGTGCTGCGCGACCAGCCGGGCACGTGCCGCGTCGGCGAGGTCGGCATGAAGCTCCAGGCTCACCACCTCGCGTGCAAGGCGGCCCAGGCAGGCGGTCAGGAAGCCGCTGCCGGTGCCGATCTCCAGCACGTCGTCGGTGGGTTCGACGGCCAGCGATTGCAGGGTGCGACCTTCCATGACGGGCTTCATCATATATTCGCCATGCGCCAGCGGCAGGGCGATGTCGGTATAGGCCAGGTTGCGATGGGCCGGCGCGACGAATTCCTCGCGCGGCAGGGCGGCCAGGACGTCGAGCACGCGCGGGTCGAGCACGTCCCACGGCCGAACTTGCTGTTCGACCATCAGTTCACGGGCCTTGGCGTAATCGATCGTGGTGCTCATCTCGTTCTCTGGCATGCGCGGGGAAACGCGCATTCTACCGGGCGGGGGCAACAGCCGGCGCCAAGGATCGCCGGCCGGTGCGGCTGCCACTGAGTGCCGGAAGTAACCAAGACTGAAGTCATCACGGCTGCGGGCATCGCGCGGTCACCTCCGGACGGCGTATGCGCGCAGGAACAGGTCGACCGTGGCGGCCAGGTGATTCTCGACGTCGATCTCGTCCGGCTGGGCGCAGCCGAATATCAGGAAGTCGTGCGGCTGGCCCTTGAGCAAAGCGAAGAACTGCGAGGCGGCCCGCTGCACGTCGGGTATGTCGAGGTCGCCGGCGGCGACCCTGCGCCGCAGCAGCGCGGCGAAATCGCCCTGGACGCGCACCGGCCCGGCTTCCCAGAACAGCTTCGGCAAAGGCGAGGCCGCCATCTGCGGCGTGCACAGCATGCGGTGCCCGGCGATGGACTCGGGCGAACTGATCATCGTGAAGAACGCCCGCGCGATGGTCATCAGCCGGTCGCGAAGCGGCGTGGTCGGCGAGGGCTCGAACAGCGAGGAGGGCAGCGAGGTGTCGCAGTGCGACTCCACCGCGGCGACGAACAGGGTGTCCTTGTCGCCGAAATGGCTGTAGACGGTGAGCTTGGAGACCCCGGCCTCGGCGGCGATCTGGTCCATGCTGACGCCGTCGAATCCCTGCTGGATGAACATCCGCTTGGCCGCTTCCAGTATGGCCGCGCGCTTGCTCAGATCCTTCGGCCGCCCCGGTCCGGCTGCCCGCGGTGTGACAGCGGTCTTGGAAACGGCGGGCTTACGCGAGGCGGTCATGCGGCAATACTAGACTAATGGGTTTGATATTTATACAGTACTGCCAGGTACATTAATTCACCCTGAGGTCACCCGCAAATGCGCAGCCGTCCCCCCGCCGCTGCCTCTCCTGCCTCGCCGGCATCGAGTCCGCTCAAAAGCCGGCGACGAGAGCGCCTAGCGCCGCTGACCGCCTTGGCCGTGACCGTGGCGCTGCTCGCGGCCTGCAGCCGCGAGGCCGCCCCCGACGAGGCCGCCCGGCCGGTGTTGGTGACGCATCCCACCGCATCCGCGCACACCGCTACTGCCTTTGCCGGCGAAGTCCGGGCACGTGAGGAAAGCCTGCTGTCGTTCCGGGTCGCCGGCAAAGTGGTGGAGCGCAAGGTGGACGTCGGCGATCACGTGCGCACCGGGCAGGTGCTGGCCGTACTCGATCCGGGCGACCTGCAGGCGCAGGCGCGCGCGGCGCAGGCGCAGCTGATTGCGGCGCAGGCCGAGCTGGCCAGCGCACGCGCCGACCAGGCCCGCTTCGACAAGCTCGCCAAGGACCAGCTCGTCAGCCGCTCCACCTTGGACGCTCAGAATGCCGCCGCAGAGGCGGCACAGGGGCAGGTCAATGCCGCCCGCGCCAATCTTGAAGTCGCCCGCAACCAGGCCGCCTATTCGCAGTTGCGTGCGCCCCGCGACGGCGTGATCGCCGCGCGCAATGCCGAATCCGGCCAGGTGGTGGCCGCCGGACAGGCCGTGTTCTCGCTGGCCGCCGATGGTGTGCGCGAGATCGCGTTCGCGCTGCCCGAGGGCATGATCGCCGCCATCAAGCCCGGACAGCCGGTGCTGGTTGAAGCCTGGTCGCAGCCGGGCAAGCGCTGGGTCGGCCGCATCCGCGAAATCTCGCCGGCCGCCGATCCCGCTTCGCGCACTTACGCGGCGCGTGTCAGCGTGGACGCGCCCGCCGGCGCGATCGAGCTCGGCCAGAGCGCTCGCGTCTACCTCGCTGGCAATGGCAACGGGGCACTGAGCGTGCCGCTGGCGGCGCTACAGCGCACTGGCGAGCGCAGCGCCGTATTCGTGATCGATGCGAAGACGTCCACCGCCAAGCTGGTGACGATACAGACCGGTCCGTTCGGCGAGGACCGCGTGCCGGTCAAGAGCGGCCTGTCACCGGACGCGTGGGTGGTCGCCGCGGGCGGCCATCTGTTGCGCGACGGGCAGAAGGTAACGCCGGTCGATCGGGATAACCGTCCCGTAAAACCGAATTGAAAGATGTCGGCAGCAAGGACGCGCCCACAAAACGATAGAAGCGACACCCGCGCGACACCTTCGCCTTTCCCTCGCTTGCGGAGGAACGGAACGGGAAGGGGGCGACGCGCCGGGATCGGATAGCGGAGCAATCCCTCTCCCGTGCGCGGGAAAGGGAGACCCAACATAGGCAACCCAGATGCGCTTCAACCTCTCCGAATGGGCGCTGCGCCACCGCAGCCTGATCGTCTACGCGATGCTGGTGATGGCCATCGCCGGCGCGCTCTCGTACCTGCGGCTGGGCCGCAGCGAGGATCCGGCCTTCACCTTCAAGGTGATGGTCATCCGCACGCTGTGGCCGGGCGCCACCGCCGAGGAGGTCTCGCGCCAGGTCACCGAGCGCATCGAAAAGAAGCTGATGGAAACCGGCCAGTACGAGTTCATCCGCTCGTACTCGCGCGCCGGGGAGTCGCAGGTCATGTTCGTGGCCAAGGACTCGCTGCGCTCCAAGGACATCTCGCCGCTGTGGTACCAGGTGCGCAAGAAAATCGGCGACATCCAGCCGACGTTGCCAAGCGATGTCGTCGGTCCGTTCTTCAACGACGAGTTCGGCGACACCTTCGGCAACATCTATGCGCTGACAGGCAAGGGCTTCGACTACGCGGTGCTGAAGGATTACGCCGAGCGCGTGCAACTGGCGCTGCAGAAGCAGCCCGACGTCGGCAAGATCGAGTTGTTCGGCGTGCAGGATGAAAAGGTCTGGGTCGAACTGTCCAACGTCAAGCTCGCTACGCTCGGCGTACCCGCCGCCGCCGTGCAGCAGGCCCTGAACGAGCAGAACGCGATGGTGCCGGCCGGCTTCTTCGAAACCGGCAGCACGCGCGTGCCGCTGCGTGTCGGCGGGAAGTTCGCCTCGGTCGAGCAGATCCGCGAGTTCCCGATCCGCGTCGGCGACCGCACCTTTCGTTTGGCCGACGTTGCCGACGTGCGCCGCGGTTTCGCCGATCCGCCGGCGCCGCGCATGCGCTTCATGGGCGAGGACGCGATCGGCATCGGCGTTGCGATGAAGGAAGGCGGCGACATCCTCAAGCTCGGCAAGATGCTGGAGGTCGAGTTCGCCAGCCTGCAGAAGTCGCTACCGGCCGGCATGCAGCTGCGCAAGGTCGCCGACCAGCCTGCGGCGGTGAAGGAGTCCGTGGGCGAGTTCATCCGCGTGCTGACCGAAGCCGTCGCGATCGTGTTGCTGGTGAGCTTCTTCTCGCTGGGACTGCGCACCGGCCTGGTGGTGGCGCTGTCCATTCCGCTGGTGTTGGCGATGACCTTCGCGGTGATGTCGTTCTTCGGCGTCGGCCTGCACAAGATCTCGCTGGGCGCGCTGGTGCTGGCGCTGGGCCTGCTGGTCGACGACGCGATCATCGCGGTGGAGATGATGGCCATCAAGATGGAGCAGGGATTCAGTCGCCTGAAGGCCGCCGCATTCGCCTGGGACAGCACGGCCTTCCCGATGCTGACCGGCACGCTGATCACCGCCGCCGGCTTCCTGCCGATCGCCACCGCCAAGTCGAGCACCGGCGAATACACGCGCTCGCTGTTCGAGGTGGTGACCATCGCGTTGATGGTGTCGTGGGTTGCTGCGGTGGCGTTCATTCCGTACCTGGGCGACAAGCTGTTGCCGGACTACGGGCATGCCGCCAAGCCGCCGAAGCCGGGCTCCCTGCCGGCACGCTGGCACGATTTCCGGGTGCGCCTGGCCAACGGCATCCCGGCGTTGCACGACGTCCTGATGCCCAAGCCGCCCATCGACGGACATGTCCACGATCCGTACGCGAGCCGCTTCTACACCCGCTTCCGAGCCTGGGTGACGTTCTGCGTGCGCCGGCGCTGGCTGGTGATCGGCGTCACCGTCGCTGCGTTCGTCGCCTCGGTCTTCCTGTTCCGCTTCGTGCCGCAGCAGTTCTTCCCGGATTCGACCCGACCGGAATTGATGGTCGACATCGAGCTTGCCGAAGGCAGTTCGCTGCGCGCCACGACTACGCAGGCGCAGCGACTGGAGAAGATCCTGGCGCAGCGCAAGGACCTGGAAAGCTACGTCGCCTACGTCGGCACCGGCTCACCGCGTTACTACCTTCCGCTCGACCAGCAGCTGCCTGCGGCCAACTTCTCGCAGTTCGTTCTGACGCCCAAGGATGTGCACGCCCGCGAGGAGATCCGTGGCTGGCTGATAGCGGACGTGTTCCCGCGCTTTCCCGAGTTGCAGATGCGCGTGACGCGCCTGGAGAACGGACCGCCGGTCGGCTATCCGGTGCAGTTCCGCGTGTCGGGAGAGCACATCGAGCGGGTGCGCGAGATCGCCTACCAGGTTCAGGCGAAGTTCCGAGAGAACCCACACGTCGCCAACGTCAACCTGGACTGGGACGAGCCCAACAAGGTCGTGCGCCTGACGGTCGACCAGGAGCGTGCCCGCGCGCTGGGCGTCAGTTCGGCGCGGTTGTCGCAGTTCCTGTCCAGCTCGCTATCCGGCTCGCACATCAGCACCTACCGCGAAGGCAACGAGCTGATCGAGATGCTGCTGCGCGGCCCGGCCGAGGAACGTCTGCGTCTGGACATGCTCGGCAGCCTGATGGTGCCGACCGAGAGCGGACGCAGCGTGCCCCTGACCCAGATCGCCACGCTCGACTACGGCTTCGAGGAAGGCATCATCTGGCATCGCGACCGCGCGCCGACGATGACCGTGCGCGCCGACATCTACGACGGCACGCAGCCGGCGACGGTGACCGCGCAGATATCGCCGACTCTGGACGAGTTGCGGGCGAAGCTGCCGTACGGCTATTCGATCGATGTGGGGGGCAGCGTCGAGGACTCGGCGCGTGGCGAGAAGTCGATCGCCGCCGGCATGCCGTTGTTCCTGTTCGTGGTGTTCACGCTGCTGATGCTGCAGCTGCGCAGCTTCTCGCGCAGCATCATGGTGCTGTTGACCGCGCCGCTGGGGCTGATCGGCGTGACGCTGTTCCTGCTGGTGTTCCGCGTGCCGTTCGGCTTCGTCGCGATGCTCGGCACGATCGCGCTGGCGGGCATGATCATGCGCAACTCGGTGATCCTGGTGGACCAGATCGAGCACGACATCGGCGAGGGCGCCGCGCCCTGGCAGGCGATTGTCGAAGCCACCGTGCGCCGTTTCCGCCCGATCGTGCTGACCGCGCTGGCGGCGATCCTGGCGATGATCCCGCTGTCGCGCAGCGCGTTCTTCGGGCCGATGGCGGTGGCGATCATGGGCGGCCTGACGGTCGCCACCTTCCTGACGCTGCTGTTCCTGCCGGCGCTGTATGCGGCGTGGTTCCGGGTGAAGGCGCCGGAGACGGCGTGATGCGGTTTTTGTCAGCGGCAAACAGAAAGGGCGCCGCAGGGCGCCCTTTCTGCATCTCGGATCGTTCAATCCCGCATATCCACCACGCCGCATTCGACCTGCAATCGTTCCAGCACGGCAGCGGTCGCCGCACGCGTGTCGACGCCTCGACCGTCCGGTGCCAGGTCGGCCGTAAAGATTCCCGCGTCGAGCGCGCCGCTGACCGCCTTCTCGACACACTGGGCTTCATCCTCCAGCCCGAGCGAGTGTCGCAGCAACATGGCCGCACTGAGGATGGTGGCGTAGGGATTGGCGATCCCGCGGCCGGCGATGTCGGGCGCGGAGCCGTGGATAGGTTCGTACAGGCCGATGACTTTCTGGTGGCCCTCCTTGGCGTTGCCAGTAGGCGCGCCGTTGGACCCCAGTGACGCCGACGGCAGCAAGCCGAGCGAGCCGGCCAGCATCGATGCTTCGTCGGTAAGGATGTCGCCGAACATGTTTTCGGTGACGATCACGTCGTACTCGCGCGGTTTGGCCAACAGGTGCATCGCCATTGAATCGACCAGTTGGTGTTCGAGCGTTACGTCGGGAAACTCGTCTCGTGCCACCCGCGTAACGACTTCCCGCCACAGGCGCGATGTCTCCAATACGTTGGCCTTGTCGACCGAGGTGACCCGCCCGCGACGGCCGCGCGCCAGCGTGCAGGCGCGACGAACCACACGTTCGATCTCCGCGACGCTGTATTCGCACAGGTCGCTGGCAGTGTCGGCCGTGCGTTGTTTTTGGCCGAAGTAGATGCCGCCGGTGAGTTCGCGCACCACGATCAGGTCGACCCCGGTCAGCAGGTGTGGCTTGATCGGCGACGCGCCGAGCGCGGCGGCGTGTGGTTTCACCGGACGCAGGTTGGCGTACAGCCCCAGTGCCTTGCGGATCGCTAGCAGGCCCTGCTCGGGCCGTACGGGTGCTTTCGGATCCGACCACTTGGGCCCGCCGACAGCACCGAGCAATACCGCATCGGCGCGTTGCGCGGCGGCGAGCGTGTCGGCCGGAAGCGGTTCGCCGGTGGCGTCGATCGCGGCGCCGCCGATCTGCTTCTCCACGAACCGGAATTCGTGGCCATGGCGTCGACCGACGGCGCGCAGCACCTCGACGGCGGCGCCGGTGACTTCCGGGCCGATGCCGTCGCCCGGCAGAACGACGATCTCAGCATGCATGGCGCCGGCTCCCATAAAGCGACTCCTCGTAACGTTGGATGGCGGGTTGTTGCTTGATCAGGTAGCCGAGCTGGTCGACGCCCTCGAGCAGGCAGGTCTGGGCGAACGCGTCGAGCGGAAACCTCACGCGGGTGCCGCCGGGCAGGATCACGCTGCGGGCGGCAACGTCGATGCGCAGCTCGATGCCGGGACGGTCGAGCAATTCGTCTACGACGGTCTCGTCCAGAACGACCGGAAGCAGGCCGTTCTTCAGCGCGTTGCTGCGGAAGATGTCGGCGATCTGCGCGCTGATCACCGCGCGCAGCCCCATGTCGGTCAGCGCCCAGGGGGCATGCTCGCGCGAGGAGCCGCAGCCGAAATTGCGGCCGGCCACCAGGATCCTGGCCCCGATGCTTTCCGGCCGGTTGAATGGAAACTCGGGATCCGGGGAACCATCGGCCAGCGTGCGCCAGTCATTGAACGCGTGCTTGCCCAGGCCCTTGCGTTCGGTGGTGGTGAGAAAGCGCCCCGGGATGATCTGGTCTGTGTCGATGTTGCGCTCGCGCAATACGACGGTGCGCGAAGTGAGTTCGGTAAAGGGGCGCATCAGGGAAACTCCGGTGAAATTCTGATTTCGTCATTCCCGCGAAAGCGGGAATCCACAATGGCTACGTAGGGACTGGATTGCCTGCCGCATGCGGTTCGATGAATCCCCACCCTCGCGGGTAGTGGCAGCGACCGCATCACGCGATCTCCAGTACATCGCGCTCGGGCAGGTCCGCCGGAGCCGTGGTGAGATACGGCCGCGGATCGGTGATCTCTCCGGCCACCGCGCAGGCGGCGGCAGTCAGCGGCGAGGCCAGTACCGTGCGCGCGCCCTTGCCCTGGCGGCCTTCAAAGTTGCGATTGCTCGTTGAGACGGCCAGTTGACCTGGCCCGACGATGTCGCCGTTCATGGCAATGCACATCGAGCAGCCGGGCTCGCGCCATTCCGCGCCGGCGTCGCGCACGATGCGGTGGATGCCCTCGGCTTCGGCGTCGCGCTTGACCTGCTCCGAGCCCGGCACGACCAGCATGCGCACGCGCGGATGCACGCGCCGCCCGCGCAGCACACGCGCGACTTCGCGCAGGTCCGACAGGCGCGAGTTGGTGCAACTGCCGACGAACACCACGTCGACCTGACGACCGGCCAGCGCGGCGCCCGGCTCCCAGCCCATGTAGTCGCGCGCCTTATTCTCGTCGCTGTCGGCATGGTCGGGCACGAGCGCGGCGATCGCCGCCACGTGGCCGGGATGAGTGCCCCAGGTGACGGTGGGCTGGATCGCGCGCGCATCGATGCGGACCTCGCGGTCGAACCGCGCGCCCTCGTCGGAATGCAAACGTCGCCATTGCGCGACGGCCTGTTCGAACTCCTCACCCCGCGGCGCGCGCGGCTTGCCACGCAGGTAATCGAACGTGGTGTCGTCCGGCGCAATCAGGCCCGCGCGCGCGCCGGCCTCGATCGACATGTTGCAGACCGTCATGCGCTGCTCCATCGACAGCGAGCGGATAACCGGGCCGCGATACTCGATGACATGGCCGGTGCCGCCATTGACGCCGATCACACCAATGACATGCAGGATCAGGTCCTTGGCGCCGACGCCTGGCGCCAGTTCACCGTCGACGGTGATCGCCAGCGTCTTCGGCTTGCGCTGCAGCAGGCATTGCGTGGCCAGCACGTGGCCGACCTCGCTGGTGCCGATGCCGAAGGCCAGTGCGCCGAACGCGCCGTGCGTGGCGGTGTGGCTGTCGCCGCAGACGATGGTCTGGCCAGGCTGGGTCAGGCCCAGTTCCGGTCCCATCACGTGCACGATGCCGCGCTGGGGGCTGTCGTAGTCGAACAACTCGACCCCGAAGCGCGCGCAGTTATCCCGCAGTTTCTCGACCTGCGCGCGCGCATCGACGTTGACGTAGGGTCGTTGTCCGTCTCCGTCGGGAGGCAACGTCGGCGTCGAGTGATCGAGCGTGCCCTTGGTGCGTTCGGGACGGCGGACCGGCAGGCCGCGCGCGTCCAATTCGGCGAAGGCCTGCGGCGTGGTGACCTCATGGATCAGGTGCAGGTCGATGTAGAGGACAGCCGGCGCCGAATCGCTTTCAGGCGTGACGACGTGGGAGTCCCAGAGTTTGTCGAACAGGGTTCGCGGTGTGGTCGGGTTCATTGGGCTCTGCTTTTTTCTGCTCTTGCTTGGCCCCTTCTCCCGCGGGCGAGAGAAGGTTGTGGTGAGAGGGGTATTTGCTTGTCTTGGTTTCGTCGGCGGCGTGCCCCCTCTCTCGCAGGCGTGAGAGGGAGCCGAATCGCAGGCGAACAGTGGTTAGGCCATCGCCGCCACCCGCACCGGTTGGCGCGTGCGCAGCACGCGGTTGGCGATGTCCAGCCAGGCCAGCGCGCTGGCTTCGAGGATGTCGGTGCTGGTGCCCGAGCCGGTCAGCTCACGCCCGTCGACGCGCGCAGTGATGCTGGCCTGGCCCTCCGCGTCGTCGCCGGTGGTGACGCTGGAGACCTGGTAGCTCTCGATGTCCAGTTCCAGCGACGTGGCTCGCGCCAGCGCCGCGAACAGCGCATGCACGGGACCGTCGCCAACCGCGGCTTCGCTGACCGTCGCGCCGTCGGCGTCGACCAGTTGCACGCTGGCGGTCGGCAGGCTGTCCTGGGCGACGCCGGTGCTCACGTGCAGGCGCGCCAGGCGATGGCCGCGCGCGACGCGTGCATCGGCTCCCAGCACCAGCGCCTCCAGGTCCGCGTCGAACACTTCGCGCTTCTTCTCGGCCAGGGCCTTGAAGGCGGCGAAGACCGAGTTGAGTTGCGCTTCCTCCAGCGCGAAGCCCAATGCCTGCAGGCGGTCGTTCAGAGCGGCGCGACCGCTGTGGCGGCCCATCACCATTTGCGACTGCGCCCAGCCGACGTCTTCGGGCACCATGATCTCGTAGGTGCCGCGGTGCTTGAGCATCCCGTGCTGGTGGATGCCTGACTCGTGCGCGAACGCGTTCTGCCCGACCACCGCCTTGTTGCGTTGCACGGCCATGCCGGTGATGCGCGAGAGCAGGCGCGAAGTGGGTACCAGCCGGCGCGTGTCGATGCGGGTGTGTGCCTCGTAATAGCCGCTGCGCACGCGCAGTGCCATCACCAGTTCCTCCAGTGCGCAATTGCCTGCGCGCTCGCCGATGCCGTTGATCGTGCATTCGACCTGGCGCGCGCCGCCTTCGATGGCGGCCAGCGAATTGGCCACGGCCAGGCCCAGGTCGTTGTGGCAGTGCGCACTGAAGATCGCCTTGTCGGCGCCAATCACGTTCGAACGCAGGTATTCGAAGAGCGCCCGGATCTCGCTGGGCATGGTGTATCCGACCGTATCGGGGATGTTGAGCGTGCGGGCTCCCGCGGCCACCGCCGCGCCGCAGACCTGCGCGAGGAAGTCCGGCTCGGTGCGCAGCGCGTCCTCGGCCGAGAACTCGACGTCGTCGGCATATTGGCGGGCCAACTCGACCCCCATCACGGCGCGTTCCAGGACTTGCGCCCGGCTCAGCCCAAGCTTGTGTTCGCGGTGCAGCGGGCTGGTCGAAATGAAGACGTGGATGCGCGGCTGCAGCGCACCGTCCAGTGCGCTCGCGCATGCCGTGATGTCGGCGGCATGGCAGCGTGCGAGGGTGGCCACGGCGGCGCCGCGCACCTCGCGGGCGATGGCGCGCACGGCGTCGCGGTCGGCATCCGAACTGGCCGGGAATCCGGCCTCGATCACGTCCACGCCCAATTCGGCGAGGGCATGGGCGAAGCGCAGCTTCTGCGGCGAGGTCATGCTGCAGCCGGGCGACTGCTCGCCATCGCGCAGGCTGGTGTCGAAGATGCTTACTCGGTCGGCGGGACTGCTGGAACCCGGGTTCATGCGTAGAGCTCCTCGTCGTGTGCGCGTGTGGCAATGGCGGCGCGCGGCAGTGGGGTGGAAGCGGGAAGAATCGTGGCGATGGCGGGCTCCAGCGAAAGCGGCGCCGAAGGTTCGCGATGGCGGCGGCGCGGACGACGTGGCGCGCGCGGGCGAACGTCCGACAGCAGTTGTGCGAGTACGCCGGCATCGAGATTGCCGCCGGACACCACGGCGCACTTGCGCTTGCTCGCAACGCGGCGACCGGCCGCCAGCGCCAGCGCGCCGGCGCCTTCGGCGATGACGTGCTCTTCCAGCGCCAGCCGCACCAGGGTTTCGCGCAGCTCGGCCTCGCGCACGACGACGATGTCGTCGAGCAGGTGTCCCAGCAACTGTCGTGTCAGGTAGCCGGGCTCCTTGACGCGTACGCCGTCGGCCAGTGTCGGGGCCGGCTCGCGCGGTTGGTTGTCGCCCTGCAGTGCACGCCGCATCGAATCGACGCCTTCGACCTGGGCGCCGATCACGCGCACGCGCCGGGACGCTTGCGTTCCGGACAGGCGTGCAGATTTGAGCGCCAATGCGACGCCCGATGCGAGGCCGCCACCGCCGATCGGTACCAGCACGACGTCGGCCCCGAGTGCGGCCAGTTCGAGACCGACCGTGCCCTGGCCGGCGATGACGTCGGGATCGTCGAACGCCGACAGCACACGGTAGTCGTGCTGCGCGGCCAACTCGGCGGCGAAGGCCTTGGCTTCGTCGTAACTGTCCCCGTGAAGGCGCACCGTGGCGCCCCAATGCGCGACGCCGGCGATCTTGGTCTGCGGCGCGGCGCGCGGCATCACGGTGATGGCGGTAATGCCGAGCCGATAGGCGGCCCAGGCCAGTCCCTGCGCGTGATTGCCGGCGGAGGCGGCGATCACCGGGCGCATATCGCCACGCTCGCGGGCCGCCAGCAGTGCGTTGAGCGCGCCGCGCACCTTGTACGAGCCGGTGCGCTGCAGGTTCTCCAGCTTGAGCCAGCAACCGAAGCGCTCGGCGTAATGCAGCGGTGTCGGAGGCAGGTAGCGGCGCAGCCTAGCCTGCGCCGCCAGTACGTCGGCGGCGGTGACATCACACGGCGTGCCGGGAGTTACGTCTCCGTCCATGGCTAGACCACCGTCAGCCAGGCCGTGCGGCCGGGCTCTTCGCCACGCACTACGCGAGCATAGAGCGCGGCCAACTCGCGCGTCACGGGGTTGTCGCCGAACTCGCGGCGGTCCAGCGCGCTGATAGGTGCCGCTTCGGCTGCGGTGCCGCAGACGAAGACCTCATCGGCATCCAGCAGTTCATGCTGCGTGACCTGACGCGATTGCGCGCCGCTCAGCGCGATCAGCGTGTCGCGGGTAATACCGGGCAGAGCGTCGCGGTGCTCGACCGCGGTCACTTGGCCGTTGCGCACCATGAACACGTTGGCGCCCGTGCACTCGACGACGAAGCCATCCTCATCGACGAACTACGCCTCGTCGAAACCGCGCAGCCGCGACTCGCGCTTGGCCAGGATCGAGTTGATGTAGGCCCCGCACAGCTTGAGCGCAGGCAACGACGAGGCCGGGTTGCGCTTCCAAGGCGACACCGTCAGGCGTGAGCGCTTGCCGTTGAGATGCACGATGGTGGGCAGCGTGGCCACCATGAAGTGCTGGCTCAGTCCCGGCACGTCCAAGCCGACCGTAACGCCACCTGCACCGGTGCCGAGCCAGGTCAGAGGCCGGATGTACGCGTCACGATGGCCGTTGGCACGCAGGGTCTGCAGCGTTGCATCGAATGCGAGCTGGACGTCGAAGTCGATACCGAGCAGCTCGGCACCCTTGCGCATCCGTTCCAGGTGCTCGGGCAGGCGGAACACCGCCGCGCCGTCGCGGGTGGCATAGCTGCGTATACCCTCGAACACGCCCGTGCCGTAGTGCAGGGCGTGAGTGGTCAGCGGCACCTGCATGGCGTCGGCGGCGGCGAGTTCGCCGTCGAACCACAACATCGGCGTGTCGCTGCGGCGCGCATCGTCGAGCATCGACACCGGCATTGCGCCGCGTGCACCGGTGGCTTGCTTCGTGGGAGAGGAGGTCACCGACATGGCGACACCTCCACGGCGAGGCAGTCGTAAAGCTTTGCGATCTGACTCTGCAGCGAGTCGTCGGGGCGATCGCCCTCGACGGTCAGGCGCAGGTGCCAGCGGTCGCCGTCGGGCTGCGCTTCGCCATCGACCGCCAGCGGTCGGAATCCGCGACGCTCGGCGGCGCCCAGTACACGCGCCAGCGCGCCTTCGGCCTGACGAAGGGTGAGATCAAGCTGATATCGCATGGCGGGGCTCCTCGGTGGTGGGGAAGGGGACGTTTTCATGCGCTGCGATGGCGGCGTCCGATTCCGGGTCGACCATCTCCGGATCGGGCATCTCCGGATCGAGCATCTGCGCGTTGTTGTGGTTGGGCGGCACCAGGGGCCAGACATTCGCGCCCTGGTCGATGGCGACGTGCAGCAGCGCAGGGCCGGGGGCATCCAGCAGCGCCTGCAGCGCGTCCTCGACGCCGTCGGCGCGATCCAGGTGTAGCGCGGCGATGCCGAAAGCCTTGGCGATCGCGCCGAAATCGGGGTTGTCGGAGAGATCGACCTCCGAGTAGCGCTTGTCGAAGAACAACTCCTGCCACTGCCGCACCATGCCCAGCGCCTGGTTGTCGAGCAGCACGATC
>DATDBD010000184.1:0-3222 GCA_036525015.1 Lysobacter sp. | reverse complement strand
TCGAATTCGACCTTGGCATGCTCGTCGTCGCGCACCAGATCGGCGCGCCCGATCGCGGCCCAGGCCTGGAGCGTGCCGGCGAAACCGAGGTCGGCGTCGGCGCCGATGGAGGCAGCGTCCGGCTCGGCGTCGGTGG
The DNA here is from genome assembly GCA_036525015.1 of Lysobacter sp. Lineage (GTDB taxonomy): Bacteria > Pseudomonadota > Gammaproteobacteria > Xanthomonadales > Xanthomonadaceae > Lysobacter_J. The sequence continues at coordinate 3,086 of DATDBD010000184.1, read as the reverse complement.
GGCCGCCCCAAGTCAGTCCGCGTGCGTTGGTGGCCAGGCGAAAGCGCGGGTTTTCCGGATCGTTGAAATCGGCGCGGCCGTTCATCGTCACCCGGCCGTCGAAGACTTCCAGCACGACAGGCCGCAGTTCGAGCACCTGATGCTCGACGCGTACCTTCGAAGGCAGCACCTTGGTGACGAAATCGCGCTGCGTGAGTTCACCGCGCACATTGGCGTTGCCGCCAACGCCATCGGCATCGAACTGCAGTGCGAATGGAGCCGCGTCGTCGCTGGCCGGCGCACCGGTGAGCAGGCCAACGTCGATCGCCTCGCCGCGGGCGCGCAACTGCCAGCGCGGCTGGTCCCGCCCGCGCAGGGACAGGTTGGCCTGCAGCGCGCCCGGCACCCGTCCGGACAGCGCCACGTCCATGCGCGTCAAGTCGCCGCGCGCGACCATCCCGATGCGTGCCGGCGTGCGTCCATCCGCCGCAGCAAGCACCGCGCTGGCGGTGATGTCGGCGCGGTAGTCTTCGCTCGGCGCGTAGTCGCCGCGCAGGCTGAACCGGCCGCGGTCGCTGTCGACGGACAGCCGTTCCACGTGCAGCTTGCCCTGCCGGGCGTCGAGCCCGGCGCGCAGCGTGCGAATGTCGATCAGCTTTTGGCCCTCGCGTGTCAGCAGGAAGCCGTCGACGCGCACGTCGTCGGCCTGCAGTTCCAGCGGTGGCGCGATCTCGGGCAGCACGTCCGGCCATTGCGGCAGCTGGAACGGTTCCTTGCTTTTCGGAATCTCCAGCGTCGCATTGCCGATCTGCAACGCATCCAGGCGCAGGCGCCGGCCGAGCAACGGACGGATCGCCGGGTCCAGGTACACGCGTTGCGCGGTGAAGACGATGCGCTCGTAAGTGAAGCGGACGTCGTGCAGCGTCAGCGGTCCCGACAGCGGGCCTTCGACCGCACGCCACGACAGCGACGCGTTCGCCGGCAGGCGCGCCACGATCTGCGCCATCAGCAGGTCGCGCCCGCCGACGCTGGTCAGCAGCCAGTACGCGAAACCCGCAAACAACAACGTCAGCGCGCCCGCCGCCAGGCTGCCGCGTACTGCCAGCCAGCGCAGCCGGGCGCGACGGCGCTGGCGCAGCTGCGCGATGCGCTGCTCGTGCGGATCGGGTTGCGAGGTGGCGGTGGGTTCGCTCATGCCGGCCTACCAGTCTGCGCCGATATTGAGATAGATCTCGTAATCCGAATCCGGGTCTTTCAGGCCGTGGGCGATGTCCACCCGTACCGGCCCCACCGGCGAGCGCCAGCGCAAGCCCACGCCGACGCCGGTGTGGATGTCGGGAGTGTTGTCGAACGCGTCGCCGGCATCGACGAAGGCCGCGCCGCCCCAGGTGTCGTTGATGTAGTGCTCGAACTCGACCGAACCGGTCAGCACGTTCTTGGCGCCCAGCGCGTACTTCTTGCCGTCCGAACCGATCGTGGTCGGGCCGACTTCGCGGAAGGCGTAGCCGCGGATGCTTCGATCGCCGCCGGCGAAGAAGCGCAGGCTCGGCGGCATGTTGACCAGTGCGTTGGTGAAGGTGCCGCCCGCTTCGGCGCGCAGGATCAGCCGGTTGAACGCGCCCAGGCCGCGATACCAGCGGCCCTGGCCCCAGGCCTGGCCGAAGTTGGCATCGGAGCCGAAGCCCTCCAGCCCGCCACGGACCTCGACCGTGATGCCCAGGCCTTTACGCGGAAAGATCCGGTCGTCGGCGTCGATGTATTCCCCCCGTAACGACGGGAAGAGGAACGTCGCATACGAGTACGCCACCGGTGCGACGTCGCCGTCGCTCTCGGACACGTACGACCAGCGCTCGCGAAGCGCGTGTAGCGCGGCGACGAGATTGAGCCGGCGGTTGTACTGGCCGCTGCGGCTGCCGACCAGCTCGACCTTGCGGATGTCGATGTAGTCGCTCTGCTCGTCGTAGTACTGCAGGCTGGCGGTATACCAGCCGTCCAGCCAGGCGAAGGCCGGTACCCGGTATTGCACGGTGGCGGTCTTGCGCGTCTCCGCCCAGTCGATCTGGCCCAGCGCCTTGTGGCCACGATCATTGACGTAGCGACGCTCCATGCCCATGCGCACGCCCGCGCCGCTGTCGGTGCCGTAGCTGACGCCGGCGGTGTACACCGTGCGCTTGGCGGGCTTCAGCGTCACCGTCACGGGCACGTCGTTGTCGACGGCCTCTTCCGGCTTGGGTTCGATCTCGATGCTGGAGAAGTAGTCCAGCCGTGTCAGCGATTCGCGAAAGCGGTCGAGCTTGCCTTGGTGGTAATAGCTGCCCTGCTCCCAGTACACCAGCTTGTCGAGCAGGTCATCGCGGATGATGTGTTCGGGCGTCTGCACGAAGGCGATCGGGCCCATGTCGTAACGGCCGCCGCTGTTCCACACCAGGTCGATGTCGGCGGCATGCTCGGCACGTGTGACCTCGACCCGTCGCGACGTGAAGTCGGCATCGAAGTAACCGCGCTCGGCCAGGCGGCGGGTGATGCGGACCTTGCTGGCCTCATAGGCGGTGTGGTCAAACACGTCGCCCGCCTGCGGCCGGAACGCGGCCAGGTCTTCGTTGAGATAGCGGTCCTCGCTGCCTTCGCCGAGGATGGCGACGTCCGCGCGCCGCACGCGCACCGGTTCGTCGAGCGCGACCGAGATTTCCACCGTCAGCGCGTCGCTTTCGCCGATGCGCTTCACTTCGATCCGCGGCGAGTAATAGCCGAACGGCTCCAGCGCCTCGCGGGTCTCGTCTTCCGCCTCGCGCAGCAAGTAGGCCAGGCGGCGGCCAGACAACTGCTTGCCGATCGCGTCGACCAGCGACAGGGCGCCGTGGACGTTGAGGGTCTTGGTCTCGTCCAGCCCCTTGACCTGCACTGCCTCGACCTTGGCCGCCTTGGCCTCGCCGGCTGCGGACAAGAGCAGCGCAGCGATGGCCATGGCGAGGAAGGCGTGGGGCATGGGCGCAGAATAACCGGGCATCTTCCCGAACCTGGTTAACACTGGGTGACCACGGCGCGCGAGGACGGCCGCGGCCAAGAAATCACATTGACAGGTGTTCGATCGCGGCAACGCTGCCCAG
>DATDBD010000183.1:0-9164 GCA_036525015.1 Lysobacter sp. | reverse complement strand
GATCAACGAGGCCTTCGACCTGATGCACGAGGGCAAGTCGATCCGCACCGTGATCCATTTCTGAGCGCAGCCCGGCTGGAGCGAACTTCCTCGCGCCCGTCGGATACGCAGTGACCGGAGGTGAGCGATGAGCATTGCGATACATCCATCCGTCGACAACGGCATCGCGCCGGGTCGCGACGACTTCGCTGGCGGCACGCTGGTGTGCAAGTGCGCGTCGTCGCCGGTCGGGGTCAAGGTCTCGGCGCAGACGCTGCACAACCATGCCTGCGGCTGCACCCAATGCTGGAAACCCGATGGCGCGCTGTTCGCGGTGATCGCCGTGGTGCCGCGCGACAAGGTCGAGGTCGTGGAGAACGGCGACAAGCTTGCCATCGTCGATCCCAAGGCCACGATCCAGCGTCACGCCTGCAAGGATTGCGGCGCGCACCTGATCGGCCGCATCGAGAACACAGACCACGCGTTCTACGGGCTCGACTTTGTCCACACCGAACTGTCGCCGGACAAGGGCTGGTCTGCGCCCGGCTTTGCCGCGTTCGTGTCGTCGATCATCGAGTCGGGCGCCGATCCTGCCAACATGGATGCGGTGCGGGCGCGACTGCGCGAGCTCGGGTTGGAACCCTACGATTGCCTGTCGCCGGCATTGATGGACGCACTGTCCACGCACGCGGCCAGGAAATCGGGCGTGCTCAAGGCATGAACTACTAACTCAAGGATTTCGATGGAACGGATCGAACAGCACGCCTGCTACGGCGGGCGACAGGAAGTGTGGAAGCATGCCTCGGACGCGCTTTCCTGCGACATGCGGGTCGGCGTCTACCTGCCGCCGCACGTCGATCGCGCGGCGTGCCCGGTGCTGTATTGGCTGAGTGGCCTGACCTGCACCGAGCAGAACTTCATCACCAAGGCCGGCGCGCAACGTTATGCCGCCGAGCACGGCGTGATCGTGGTGGCGCCCGACACCAGCCCGCGCGGCGAAGGCGTGCCCGATGCCGAGGGCTATGACATCGGCCTGGGCGCCGGTTTCTACGTCAATGCGACGCAGGCGCCGTGGTCGACGCATTACCGCATGTACGACTACGTGACGCAGGAGCTGCCGTCGCTAATCGAAACTTTCTTTCCGACCACCCAGGCGCGCGCGATCAGCGGCCATTCGATAGGCGGACACGGCGCATTGGTGGCGGCGCTGCGCAATCCGGGCCGCTATCGCAGCGTGTCGGCCTTCGCGCCGATCGTCGCGCCGACTCAGGTGCCGTGGGGACAGAAGGCATTCGCGCACTACCTGGGCGACGACCATGAAACATGGAAGGCATGGGATGCGGTGGAGTTGGTGCGCGATGCATCCGAACGCCTGCCGCTGCTCATCGACCAGGGCGACGCCGACGACTTCCTCGCCACGCAACTGCGACCGGAGTTGCTGCGCAGGGCTTGCGCCGACGTCGGCCATCCCCTGTCGCTGAAGATGCGCACCGGTTACGACCACAGCTATTACTTCATCGCCAGTTTCATCGGCGAGCACATCGCGCATCACGCGGTGGCATTGCGGGGCTGATCGACGCACGACGTAGAGTCTGATAGCCACAACGGGTTAACCCGTTGCCGGAACCCCATATGAACTCACGAACCTGACTGCGCTTGGTCGCAGTCGACATGGCACAAACCGTGCCGCAGTTATCAGTTTCACGGGGGAGGGGTACCGATCATGCGCTGCGGCTGCTTCAAGGCGGCCTGCACGCGATGCACGGAAGTGTCGACGGGTCGTCCAGACCACGCCGCGGCTTCCTGCAAGGGAAGGCCGGCACCGGCAGGAGCGCCGGTCCGCTCCCTTCCACTGCAGCCGAATCCCCCCATGAATTCATCGCGCGTGTTCCGCCCCGCAGGCCTCGTTCCTGCCACCTTGTTGTCCCTTGCCATGCTGGGCGGAACCGCCCATGCGGGGTCGTCGGCCATCGGCGAACAGAAGACCGCGGTGATCCTGGTCAACTTCCAAGACAACCCCACGCAGCCGATCACCCCCGCTGAAGCGAATTCGACCGTCTTCGGCGAGGTCAGCGATTTCTACTGGGAAGCGTCGTACGAGAAGACCTTCCTGAGCGGCAACACCTACGGCTGGTACACGGTGCCGGTGTCCACCGCGACCTGCGACGAGAACGGCATCGCCCGCGAAGCCAACGCCGCGGCCGCCGCCGCGGGTGTGGACCTAACGCCTTACAGCAAGGTCGTCTACATGTTTCCAAAGGTGGCGGCGTGCGCTTGGGGCGGCGCCCAAGATGTGGGTGATCGCGGCGAGGACCGGGTGTTCATCAACCAGGGGGGGTTCACGCCCCAGACGATCGCGCACGAACTGGGCCATCGCTTCGGCCTGCTGCATTCGGATTCGTGGGACTGCGGCGCCACCGTGCTCGGCACGGGTTGCACGCGCAGGAGCTACTTCGACCAGGCCGACACGATGGGCAACCGTTTCGCCCATTTCAATGCTTTCCAGAAGGAGCGACTGGGCTGGTTCAACACCGCCAACGGCCCTGTGCTGCGCGAGGTCACGGCCAGCGGCCGTTATGCGATGGAGCCGTACGAGACGCGAACGACCGGCGTGAAGGCGTTGAAATTCCTCAAGGACATCGACCCGGCGACGGGCGTGAAGACCTGGTACTACATCGAGTACCGCCAGCCCGTGGGCTTCGACAAGAGCATCGACTCGGAGACCAACCTCACCAAAGGCGTCCTCGTCCATACCGGCGGCCTGAATCAATGGGGCACTCCTATCAGTGTGCTGCTCGACATGACGCCGGCCAGCAACAGCAGTGAACCGTATGATGTGATGGACGGCGCCCTGGAAGTCGGCCGTAGCTTCGTCGACCCTTACACCGGCACCAGCATCACCCTCGTGTCGGCGGACGCCACGGGTGCGGTGGTCGACGTCACGCTCGCATCCGGCACGACGCCGTCGTGCACGCGCGCGGCGCCCGCATTGACGATCGCAGGCCCCACCAGTGGCGTGGCAGCGGGTACCACCAACACCTACACGCTCACGGTCGCCAACCGCGACAGCAGCGAGTGCGGCGCGACGGGCTTCTCGCTCGCCTCGGCGGTGCCGTCGAGCTGGTCGGCGACGCTGGGAGCCACGACGGTCAACCTGAGCCCCGGCGCGAGCACGAACACGACCCTGAAAGTCACTTCGCCGACAACCGCGGCCGCCGGTAGCTACAGCGTCGGCGCCGGCGCCAGCAGCAATGTCGGCAGCGTGCATACCGCCAATGCGTCGAGCACCTACACGGTAGCCGTGGCGCCGGCGCTGTCGGGCTCGCTCAGCACCGACAAGACAAGCTATGTCCGTGGCGAGACGGTGGCGATGACCGCGCGCGTGCTCAACGCGGGCAACCCGGTGGCCGGGGCCAGCGTCCGCTTCGCGGTAACGCTGCCAGGTGGCAGCACGAGCACCGTCAACGCGGTCACCGCCAGCGATGGTGTTGCACGCGGCACCTACAAGACCGGCAAGGGCAAGGCCGCGGTCGGCGCCTACGCCGTGCGTGCCGACGCCAGCAGCGGCGGCGGCAATGCCACTGCAAATGCGAGCTTCAACGTGCGCTGATTCACCACGCACCGAAGCTGAAGTATCAAAACGAAAGGACGGCGAAGGGATCTTCGCCGTCCTTTTTCGTGGTTGGTTGGCCGGTGCCTCCCCCGCCGGTGTGGCGTGGCGGGGGAGCGTTCCGGTGCTACGGGTGCTTACTCATGTTCCCGGCGGGCAATCCGGACACGTCGGACACAGCGGGCAAGTGGCCGCATCGTCGTCGCGGACCGTTCCTCCCGAGGCGTTACCGGTGGCGATCACTTGCACCGTGTCGGAGAAATTGACCTCGCCCGGATCCAGGAACGGCGCGAACTGATTGAGCAGCGTCGTCGGCAGGACCGGGTTGGGCAGCGGCGGGAAGACCGGGCTAGGCGAGCTGTCCGCGGCGACCGGGTCGTAGCAGAAGGTGAAGTTTACCGTCTGGTCGAGCGCCAGCGTCGAGCTTCCTCCGTTCGCGGCTGTGAAGGCCGACTTGATGTCGACGCCTCCGGCCGGCGGGTTGGCCGGGTCAATCAGCGACTTCAGGCCCGGGTAGTTCTTGATGCTGCTAACGGTCAGGAACTGACTCGAGTTGGCACTCGGGTTCGACACCGCCACCGAAGCGCAGACTCTCGGCTTCAGCGAAGTGGCATCGATCGAGACCTTGCAGTCCTTGACGATGTCCACGGCTGCAGGCACGTTGACATGGCAGGATTCCACGTTGGTGTCCGATTCCTGCGCTTCGTCGTCGGCGTTGGCCGCGATCAGGCTTCCTCCTGCCGACTTGGCTCTCACCGTCACCACGTTCTTGAACGAGTTCTGCGGCGACAGACAGAGCAGCCGGACCTTGATCGAGGTATTGGCCTCGAGGTCGATGGTGATGTTCTCGCTGTTGACCGGGTTCCAGTCGGTGGCGTTGGCGATCGGGATGGACACCACGGTGTTGCCGATCTTGATGATGTCGCATGCCACCTCGTCGGCCGGATCGCCGGAGATCACGTTGTCCTGGAACTCCACGTCGAAGATCTTGCCGCCACCGTCGTTGGTGAGCGTGATCTCGTGCTCGGTGGAGTAAAGATTGTCAGCGGGCAGGTACGCCTTCTTGGTGGCGTCGCAGGCCTTGGCCGCCGTCACGCTGCAGGTGTTGATGTCACCCAGGGCGAAGTCCTTGAGCACGGCGTTGGTTTCGAACGACGAGCGTGTCTCGGCCATGAAGCTGGAGATGCAGACATCACCCACCAGTGCGGTGACATCGATCACGCCTTCGATGAACTGACGCGCCGGGATGGTGCCTGCCGGCAGGCCGCCCTTGGGCGCATACGGCCAAGGCACCACGGCGGGGTTGCTGTTGTTGGTAATGCAAGCGCTGCCCGGGGGCTTTGCCCCGGTCGTGTTGCAGACCACGCCCTGTCCGCTGCCAGAACCGATCAGCACGAGCGGCGATGTCTGGCTGTTGTGGTCGTCGAAGAGCGCCTGCGACCAATGGAAGACCTTGACGCTGCCGACGGTGCCGCCACTGCTGTATTCCAGCAGCACCAGGATGTCGTTGTCGGAATGCGAGCCGGTGAATGCACTGGCCTGATTCAGGTTTTCGTTCTCGAAGAACCAGAAGCCCATTTCAGCGCTGCCGCTGCTGTCGTACCGGTCGGCGCCGAAGTAGATCAGCGTGTGGTTATTGGTTGGATCGACCTTTGATATCGCATAGGCATTGAAGATGTCGTCCTTGTCGGGTGGCGAGCCAGACCGGGACTTCCAACCTTCGATGGGCAGTTCGTCCTTCGACCCGCCGCCGTTGAAGATCGTGTCGCCCAGGTCGGAAACGAACACTCCGCCCGGTGGAATGAGATTGCCGTTGTTGTATTCCGTCGTCCAGTCGGTGCCGGTGGCTGCTCCGTCAGCGGCGTCGCCGTCCAGCTCGAATGGATTGGTAAAACTGACAGCGAATGCAACGGCCAACAGTCCGCCGGCGGTAAGGACCGCGCCCAGCGCGGTACCCAGGGCAGCTGTTGTCCAATGCGGCTTGGTCCGGACCTTGCTTCCGGTAGCCATGGCTGTGCTCCTAAGGTTAGATGGGGGAAGTGCACACAGCCGGTGGGCAGCGATCTGCGGCCGCGCCAGCGTGCGAGGTTCAGCCCCCGTTCGAAATCGCTCATGCGGGTGGGGTGGCCGGGTCGGGTGAGGTGATCCGTTCACCTAATCAGCCGGCGTTAGCAGGGGCGCCGCACCCGTCCCACGTATCAAGGGGTGCCCCACCATGACCACCTTGCCGGTGTTGGCTATCGGCAGTGACCGTAACTGGCGTGCGCGGTTGGAACGGATCTTGTCCGGCCGCGGCGAAGTGTCGTGGCTGGGCTCCCGCGGACCGGGGGAGCCGGGACGCGGGCCGTTGCCTTCACTGCTGCTGCTCGACGGTGACGATCCGCGTGTGGAGCGCGAGCTGCAGCGCCTCCACGTGCCGATGCCGCAGCGCCTCTACTTCTTCCTGCGACCCGACGTGGCCGCGCTGCGGGACTGCGTCAACGCCGGCGCCGCCGGATGCCTCGACAAGGAGGCCTCGCCGGAGACGATATTCAGGGCGATCCGCTCGGTCGGCTCGGGCCTGTTCGCGGTCGATCCGGCGCTGCTGATGGTGGCGATAGCGGGTGTGCCGGAAGAACGCGAGCCCGCCGCGCCGGAATCCCCGCCGGGCAACTGGTCGCAACTGACCGAACGCCAGCGCGAGATCGTGCGTTGGGCGGCGCAGGGGCTGAGCAACAAGCAGATCGCCCGCCACCTGGGCATCAGCCCGGAGACGGTCAAGAGCCACCTGCATCACGTGTTCGAGCGCGCCGGCGTCAGCGGCCGCATGGCCCTGCTGGCGATGCGCTGGGCCGAGAGCGAAGCCGAGCACGAAGCCGAGCACGAGGCCGAGCATCATGCCTCGCACGATGACGGGGACAGCGGCTCCGGAAACTCGTCCTCCGGATCGAACGGGGAGGCCGGCGGCTCAGGCCGACGTGACGTCGCGTAATTCCCAGGCGCTGCCGGCCAGCAGGCGCAGGCGGTGCTTGAGGACATTGCCGGGGATGCTGGAGGTGACCACCAGGTCGACGTGGAGATCCTTCTGCGCGCCCTGCACGGAAGCCTGGCGATCCACCGCACCCAGTGACGGATCGACGGCATCGGGGTCGTCCTGCATCGCGCGCCAGCGGTCGAACAGCGTCGTCTCGCGCAAAGCCGCCTGCAGTTGCTCCGCGAAACCCTCCGCGCTCACCGCGGTGAAGGCGAGCCCGGCATCCGGGCCGCGCGCGCGTTGTGCATCGGGAAGGCTGATGTAGTAGCGGGTGGCCATGCCGTCCTCACTGGTTGGCGTGTGCGAGGCAGTGTAGGCGAGCCACGATGGCCCGGCCGTGAAGCGGGCGACTGTCGGCACCGTGCGGCGCGGTGATCAAGCCGAGAACTTCTGTCCTTCGGCTGCGAACCCCACCACCAGCGCTCCCTTGCCGACATTGACCATGCCGGTCAGGCTCATCACGCTTTCGAACAACTCGATGTTGTGCACCTGGCAGGTTTCGCGCAGCGCGTCGTAGCCGGGCAGGGCGCGCATGGCGTCGAGTTCGCCGCCGTAGCTCAGGCACAGCGTCGGCGTCATCAGGTCGCCGTGGCCGATGCGCTGGACCACGTGCTCGAACAGCTTCTGCACGGCCGGGTTGAAGCCCTTGATCTTGGCCACCGGCCCGGTCTCGCCGCGGTTGCAGTGCAACACCGGCTTGATGTCGAGCGCAGTGCCGAGCGCTGCGCTGAGCAGCCCGACGCTGCGGTCGCCCTTGGTGCGCCCGCGATTGCGGATGTAGTACAGGTCCGGCGGGACCAGATAGCCGTGCGTGTGCAGGGCCAGGTTCTCCAGGCGCGCACGGATCTTCGGCGCGCCTTCGCCGGCGGCCCGCAGGCGCACGGCCTCCACCGCGGTGACGCCCTGGGCGGCGAACAGGTTCTGCGTGTCGACCACGCGCAGCGCGAATGGCGTGTCGTGGCCGGCAGCGGCGCGCACCGGGCGGTAGTCGTTGAGGATCGCGAAGCTGGCCTGGGTGGCGTTGTCGAAGATCGGGCTGCGCGTCTTCGTGATCGTCATGCAGAACACGTAGTCGTAGTCGATCACCAGCCGCTGCAGGAACAGATCGTGGATCTGCTGCACGGTGAAGGGCATGGTCTCGGCCTCATGGCCGCGTTCGGCGACATGGGCGTTGAGGAACTCCAGGGTCGCCTGCTCGTCGCGGTGGTCTGCCAGGACGGCGTCGCCGATGCGCACGGTGATCGGCAAAACCGTCACCTCGTGTCGCTGCAGGTACTCCAAAGGCAGGTCGCAGGCCGAGTCGACGACGAGTCCAATGCGCATGGTTTCCCCCCCGGGCCGGCGCTGATGCCGTTTTATTTGTGACAGGGAGCATACCTTCCCGTCGCACGGGGGTTCGCTGCAGCGCAGCGAAAGTCGTTCAGCTGCGCCGCTGGAGGCCCACCGGCAGCTGCGAGGCCCGCTGCATGTCGTCGTCGGCCAGCACGCCCGGATCGCGCAGCGCCGCCACCGCGAAGTCGTGCGCATCGTTGCCCCAGAACAGCTGCCCGTCCTCGAAGGCCAGCGTCGGCACGCCATACACGCCCGCGGCAATCGCCGCATCGGTGTTGGCGCGCAGCGCCGCCTTGGTGGCATCGGCCTGCAGGGCTTCTCCGGGCACGTCCAGCGCCGCCAGCAGCGGCGCCAGCGCTTCGATGCTGTCGCCGGCGCGGCCCTGCTTCCAGATCCAGTCGAATACCGAGTCCACGGCATCGGGCGTGCTGCCGGCGGCGATAGCCAGGCGCAGCGCCGCCAGTGGGTTGAACGGATGCGCCGGTGGAAAGCGCAGCGTCACGCCTTCCTGGCGGGCCTGCCACAGCACGTGCCGGTAGGTGAACTCGCGCTTGCCCGGGATCTCGGCCGGTCCCTTCTGCCCGCACGCGTCGAGCACTGCCGCGAACACGATCGGCACCAGGGTGAGGTCGTAGTCGGCCTGCAGCGCCTTCACCTTCTGCCAGTGCAGGTAGGAGAACGGCGATATGAAGTCGAAGTACCAGGTCAGCTGCATCGCCGAAGTCCTTAGTGCCAGGCGCCCAGGATCAGGCCGTACAGGCAGAACTGCAGGATGTGGTAGCCGGCGTCGATCGTCCACAGCTTCAGGCTGCGCTGCGCGAAGGCGTAGTTGATGCCGAAACTGGTCGCGACGAAGAACAGGCCGACGATGAAGCCGAGCCCGAACCCGATGCCGGCGGTGGCCTTGGTATTGTCCAGCATCGCGGCAAAGATCAGCGCCGCCAGGAAGCTGCAGGCGAACGCCGTGGCGAAGATGCGCGCCGGGTGCCGCGGTGCGGCGTCGGGGTCGACACCGGCCTCGATGCACCAGGCCTTCTTGAACAAGGGGCCGTACCAGATCCCGCCCAGCAGGAAAGCGGAAAGCGCAGCGGCGATGACCGCCAGCCAGTTGAGGTCGATCGGGGGCATGCCCATGAAGGCTCCGGTGTTCGGTGGCGGCGATGGGGCACATGGTGGGTGATGCGGGCGATGCGGTCGAGCCCTCCGTCCGGCGGGCGGGACCGCTCGGGT
>DATDBD010000182.1:0-4250 GCA_036525015.1 Lysobacter sp. | reverse complement strand
TTTCCTGCTGATGCTGCCGTTGGGCATTCTCTACTTCACGCTTGCGGTCACCGGACTGAGCGTGTCGCTATCGCTGATCGCGTCGCCGATCGCTCTGCTGCTCGGCTTCGGCACCGGTATGTCCATCGATGGCAATGGTCTGATCCTGGAGAGCGAGCCCTGGGCCTGGCCCCTGGCGATGCTGGCCGGCGTGGTGATCCTCTTCGCGATGTTGCACCTGGCGCGCGCCATCGGCGTCATGCATGGCGCGCTGGCCAAGCACATGCTGGTCAAGTCGGCGCAATACAGCTGACGAGGCAATGCGTGGCCGGCCACTGATCGGCCGGCCGCCAGCCGGGTGAGGGCGGCGTGGTCGTGCGACCGGTCCGTCACCATTCGACCCCGGTTTTTCGGGTTTCGTCGTCCCTTACCCCGGTTCGTCGCAAACCCGGCCAATCCCGCGTCACCGGCCGCTATGCTGCGCGCAAATCCGGTTTCGGCCATCATCGTGTTCAAGAGCTTCTTCTTCGTCCTGCGCATTTCCATCGCCTGGCTGCTGGCGGTGTTCCTGGTCGCGGGCGTGTGGTCCAACCTGCCTTTGCTCGGCCGGGTGGACTGGCCGATCACGATCGCCGGCATGATCACCATGGCGCTGGTGATCGCCGGCGCGATTTCGCACCTGGACCGCGTCCGGCTGATCGCCGGGCACACCGACAAGACCGCACTGGCCAACCGCCAGCGCCGCCAGGTGGAGATTCCGTTCGAGGCGGGCGAGGCGTTCGACATGATCGATGCCGCGATCCGCGAATTGCCGCGCATCGCGCAGGTCGAGAGCGCACGCGACAGCCTGCAGGTGCGCGCCAAAGTCGGCCGCCCGCAGACTTACGGCGAGCATCCGCTCGGGCGCTGGAACCCGCTGTTGTGGTTCGGCATCCCGCGCAACCAGATCCTGGCCACGGTCACGCCCAGCCACGACATGGGCAGCGTCACCCTGATCTGCGAGCCGGAAACCCCGGCGTGGAGCGACTGGTTCCTGGTCGACGACGGCACCAACTTCGAGAACGCCGAGGCGATCACGCGCGCCATCAGCCGCCGTGTCGCCGAGCGCCGCCGTGGCGAGCAGGCAGCGGCCACGCAGACGGCGACCGAAAAGGAACTCACCGTCGCCAAGCTCAGTCTGCTGCACGCGCAGGTGGAGCCGCATTTCCTCTACAACACCCTGGCCAGCGCGCAGTTGCTTACCCGCAGCGATCCGGCGCGCGCCGAAGAAATGCTGGGCCATCTGATCCAGTACCTGCGCCATTCGCTGCCGCGCACGCAGGACGAGCTGTCGACGCTGGGCGCGGAACTGGAACGCGCGCTGGCCTATCTGGAAATCCTGCAGATCCGCATGGGCCCGCGCCTGTCGGTGCAGACCGACGTGCCCGAGAACCTTCGCGCCACGCCCTTGCCGTCGATGATGCTGCAGACGCTGGTCGAGAACGCGATCAAGCACGGGCTGGAGCCGCGCACCGGCGGCGGCCATGTCTGGATCCGCGCGCGTCGCAACGACGGCGTGGTGGCAATCACCGTGGCCGACGACGGCGAAGGCTTCAACACCAAGACCAGCGGCACCGGGATCGGCTTGAAAAACGTGCGCGAACGACTGCGCCTGGTGTATGGCGCGCAGGCGTCGCTGGCGGTGGTCGCCAACTTCCCTGCAGGCGTCGCCGCAACGATCACGGTACCCGCCGACTTCGAGCAGGAGCGCCGTCATGGCTGAGCCGGTCTTTACCTGCGTCATCGCCGAAGACGAAGCGCTGCTGCGCCAGGCAATGGTCGACCAGCTCCGCCAAGCCTGGCCGCAGTTGCAGATCCTCGCCGAATGCGAGGACGGCGCCAGCGCGCTGGAAGCCATCGCCGAACATCGTCCGGACGTCGCCTTTCTCGACATCCGCATGCCGGGCCTGAGCGGCCTGGAGGTCGCCGCCGCCACGGCCGAAGCGAGCCCGCATACACAGATCGTGTTCGTGACCGCCTACGACCAGTACGCCATCGACGCCTTCGAGCGCGGCGCGGTCGACTACCTGCTCAAGCCGATCACGCCCGCGCGGCTGGCCACCACCGTGCAGCGCCTGCAGGCGCGCACCGGCAACAATGAAGCGGTCGCGCTGGCTGCGTTGCTCGAGCGTCTGGGTCCCGCCCGGCCGCGCACCGACGCACCGCCTCCGCTGACCTGGCTTACCGCCAGCGCCGGCCGCGAGACCCGGCTGATCCTGGTCGACGATGTCGCCTATCTGCGCGCCGACAACAAATACACGACGGTGGTGACCGCCGAGGGCGAGGCGCTGCTGCGCACCCCGATTCGCGAGTTGCTGGCCGTGCTCGATCCGACCACGTTCAAGCAGATACATCGTTCGACGATCGTCAATCTAAAGGCGATCAGCGCCATCGTCCGCGACGACAGCGGTCGCGGCATCGTGCGGCTCAAGTCGCGGCCAGAGACCCTGGCCGTCAGTGCGCCGTTCATGGCGCTGTTCCGCCACATGTAACCGCGGCGATCGTACCGATCCGGCATGGAAGCCATTCAACTTGCGAGGTGAATCATGAAGTTCCAGGCTTTGTTCTACTTCGTACTCTCGCTGTTCGGCTGCGATACCGGAGGCAGCACCTTCGTCGATCGGGTGACTGTCGACGGCGCGGACGCGCTTTACAGCAAGGCGACCGTGGAATCCGGCGTCGCCCGCTTCGAGTGCGTGCGCAGCGCCAGTGGGGCATGCCACTACACCGTGTTCCCGCCGGCGTGCTCGGCACGCGGGCAATTGGGCACGCCTGGCCACGACTGTTCGAAGCCGATTGATCGTTTTGCCGTCGCCAAGGGGGACAGCCGCCAAGTCACGGGATTGCCGCGTTTCCGCGTGTGCGTCAGTGCCAGCGGCGAGGCTCTGGCGCCCGATTGCCGGAAGCCGGAGCCGCTCGCCGCGCGGTGATCGAGCAGCGCGATCTCCATGCCATTGGCTGGGCGCGTCCATTGCGGAGTTGAACCTTCCCCTTTCGCGGAGACCTGTATGAAAAAACTAATCCCGCTCATGGCTGCCTTGATCGTGGTCACTGCGGCAGGGGCCGCGGTCGCCTCCGATGCAAGTGGCCGACCAATCACCGAACAAACCGCCGATCCGCTGTTCGAGACCATCTCGGCGTTGGACGCTGCTGTATTCGACGCATTCAACCATTGCGCCGTCCCGGAGCAGCTGCAAAAGCACGCCGGCTATTTCGCGCCCGACGTCGAGTTCTACCACGACACTGGCGGCGTCACCTGGTCGCGGCAGGACATGCTCGCGAACACCGAGAAGTACGTCTGCGGCAAGTTCCGTCGTGAGCTTGTCCCCGGCACTCTCAAAGTGTTTCCAGTCAAGGACTTCGGCGCCATCGCGCAGGGCACTCACCGCTTCTGCCACTTCGCTGACGGCAAGTGCGAGGGACTCGCCGATTTCGTGGTCGTGTGGAGCAATCAGAACGGGCACTGGCAAATCACCCGGGTTCTCAGCTACGGCCACCGGGCCAACAAGTAGTCGGCATCTGACGATTCATTCAAGCGCAAGTCGCTTGAGGTCCGGCTTGGTTCAGGCGCAGTCCGCCGCATTCGCTGCGCCGTCGTATGGCGCCAATGTCCCGAGGAATCCGATGAAATGGTTCCTGCCGCTTGCCTGCGCGCTGCTCGTCGCCTGCGCGCCTGCACTAGGTGCACAAAATCCTTCGCCGCCTGCCCACCAGGCGCTGACAGTCGATACGCGGCTTACGACGGCCGATGGCAACAGCTTCATTGCACCGGCCGGCTGGTCGATCCGCACGGCGGGTGCCGCGGTGATCCTGACCGCACCCGAAGGCGGCTCGCACATCGCCATTGTCGATGTCGTGGCCAAAGACGCCGATGCCGCTGTGGCGGCGGGATGGGCAGCCTACGATGCCCAAGCAAAATGGCGGGTCGTCAGGAAGCCGTCGAGAGCATCGCGGTGCAAGCCAGGCGCATGAAGGAGGGCATCGCGGTCGAACGCAAGTCCCTGGACGTGCCGGCCGATCCGGTGTTGGTGGACAAACTGGCTGCGCGCTACCGCAGCGCCGAGCTGGGCGGCCTGAATGTTTTGCGAAACGGTCCGGCGACGTGGTTCGACTTCGGCGACTGGAAGAGCGAGATGGCTTCGCGGCGTAACGACGATGGCACGGTCGAGTTCGTGACGATTTCCCCGAGCGAGGGCGGTTACAAGTTCATCGTCACTGCAGCGCAGGGTGCG
>DATDBD010000181.1:0-15703 GCA_036525015.1 Lysobacter sp. | reverse complement strand
CGAGGTCACCATCCGCGAGTCGCACGACCGCACCGTGACGCTGCTGTTCGATCCCGAGCACAACCTCGAAGAACGCATGCTGGCCGAGCAGTTCACCAGCGGCTGAGCGCTGTCATCGACCGCTGGTCGCGCTGCCTGCGCCGGTCGCCAGCGGCCGCACGTACTGCAGCAGGCTGACCAGCGTCTTGCCAGGCTCTTCCCACGGAATCATGTGGGCTGAATGCTCGAACCAGACGCCCTGCTTGTAGGGCGCGCGTACCTGATCGAGCCATGCCTGCGTCGGCGACGAGGGCGTGGTGTAGTCGTGACGTCCCATGAACATCACCACCGGGATCGGGAACGAGCGCACGCTCTTGAAGTCCACGTCGAGGAACTCGGGCAGCACCTTGCCCAGCGTCAGCACGTTGCCCTGGTCGATCGCACAGCGGTCGCGATCGTCGTACTCCGGAGACAGGCGCGGGCCGCGGTAGTAGTAGTTGGAGTCCTCGCGGTACGCCGTCAGGCCGCCGTAGAACTGCGGCCATGTGCGCGCGACGATGATCCGCTCGCGTGTGATCGGCTGGTCGCCCGGGTAGGGGCCAATCGACTCCAGTTCCTTCACCGCCGCCAGGTTGCCGTGGGCACGGGCCTGCGCGAGTCCGTACTCGTAGCTGATGCGCTCGTTGTCGCGAGTATTAATGACCTGTCCGATGCCCACGTAGGCGTAGAACAGGTCCGGACGCTGGATCGCCGCCTTCATGCCCACGATGGTGCCCCAGCTGTGTCCCATCAGGATCAGCTTGCGTTTGCCGTAGCGAGTGCGCACATGCTCGGCCACCTCGATCGCGTCGTCGACGTAGCGCGAGATGCGGATGCTGTCGACGATCGAGTCCGGCGACGCTTCGCCGTAGGTCTTGCCGGCACCGCGCTGGTCCCAGTTGACGACGGTGAAGTACTCCTCGATCGGCCGCTGGAACTGCCAGAGCGTCGGCGTGACGGGCGAGGCCGGCCCACCGTGGACGAACAGGATGATCGGGTTGTCCCGATCCTGGCCGCGGACCGTGAGCCATTGGTCGATGCCGCCGATGCGGGTCTTGTAGGACTCCTGCACGCCGGTCGGCGAGACGATTCGGTTGAGATCGCGGATGATCTCCCGCGCCGGTTCATACGAGGATCGGTCAGGGCATTCCTGCGCCATCGCGCCCAGGCTGCCCGTGAGCATCAGCAAGGCGAGCATCATTTTCTTCATGGGGTTCCCCTTTCAGTCGGGCGGTGGGTGCCGCCCGTGTTCCGGGCCTCCAGGTCGGCGCACCGGCCGACCATGATGGGCAGCCACGCAGCGCGTTCCCTGGCGCTTGGAGAAGCTGATACGGCGCAAGCCGGCAAGGTTGCACGGCCGGCCGCGGGACCGGGCACAATAGCCCCATGCCCGACCGTGATGCCGATCCCCTGATCGTCGCGATATCCTCGCGGACCCTGTTCGACATGGAAGACAGCCACGCGCTGTTCGAGCGCGAGGGCATCGACGCCTACGCGCAGTTCCAGCGATCGCACGAGGACGACCTGCTGACGCCGGGCGTGGCCTTCCCGCTGGTACGCAAGCTGTTGGCGCTCAACGACGGTGCGCCATCGGAAGCGCCGCGGGTCGAGGTGATCCTGATCTCGCGCAACTCGGCCGACAGCGGCTTGCGCATCTTCAACTCGATCGCGCATCACGGGCTGGCGATCAAGCGCGCGGCTTTCAGCAACGGCGCGCCGCCGTTCCCCTATATCCGTCCGTTCAACGCCGACCTGTTCCTGTCGGCCAATGCCGAAGACGTGCGCAACGCGCTGACCGCCGGCGTCGCGGCCGCGACGCTGTTGCCATCGCGTGCGCCGCAGCAGCGGCACGACCAGTTGCGCATCGCCTTCGATGGCGACGCCGTGATTTTCGGCGACGAAGGCGAGCGCGTGTCACGCGAAGGCGGCTTGGCGGCGTTCACCGAGCACGAGCGCAGCCATGCGGGCGAACCTCTGTCCGGTGGCCCGTTCCGCGGCTTCCTCGACGCGTTGCACCGTTTGCAGCA
The DNA here is from genome assembly GCA_036525015.1 of Lysobacter sp. Lineage (GTDB taxonomy): Bacteria > Pseudomonadota > Gammaproteobacteria > Xanthomonadales > Xanthomonadaceae > Lysobacter_J. The sequence goes on along the minus strand of DATDBD010000181.1, from coordinate 13,658 downwards.
GGCGTTCCCGACCGGGCTGGATGCACCGATCCGGACCGCGCTGGTGACCGCGCGCTCCATTCCGGCGCACGAGCGCGTGATCCGCACGCTGCGCGACTGGGGCATCCGCCTGGACGAGGCGCTGTTCCTCGGCGGCCGCGCCAAGGGGCCTTTCCTCGAAGCGTTCGGCGCCGACATCTTCTTCGACGATTCCGAGCACAACATCGCCTCGGCACGCGACCACGTCGCCGCCGGTCACGTGCCGCACGGAATCGCCAACCGCTGACGCGATCAGTCGTTGCCCTGCTCGTGGCCCAACTGGCTGCGGATCTCGCCGCCGGGGAAAAGCGAAGAGTGCACGTTGGCATACGCGTTACCGTCGCGCATCGCAACGATCAATTCGTCCAGCTCGCCCGCAGTGACGCCCTGTCCAGAGGGACCGATGACGTCGGCGGCGGTGATCGTTCCGGTGATCACTGCCGGCGCGGCAGGACAGGCTTGGGTACCGGCCGGTCCGTTGCCCAAGTTCGAACACAGGAATACGGAAATCCCGCCGTTGACATCCCTCTGTCCGACATGGATGTGCGCCTGTGTTACAGCTCCTTCCAGATCGGAATAAGCGAGCTGGTACTCGATGGATTGCCCGTCGTTGCTGATACGGGCCTGGAACCCGCCGCTCGCACCTGTCGATATGACGGGCACTTCATTCCCGCCGACCAGTTCGACCTGGAATACCTTGTTGTCCGCCTGTGCCGCCGTGATCGGAAGCAGCGCGGCCATCGCCAATAGAGCTGTCAATCTCATGTCGTCACCTCGTCAGACGCTCGTGAGCCTGTTCTTGGAGGATGCTGTGGAGGATGCAGACGCATCCGCCGGAACGCTGCGCCGGCTGTCGTGAGAGAGGGGTGAAGTCTTCGGCGGTCAAGCATCACGCCAGGTTGACGCGCGGGTGCACCCGCGCAGCGGATCAATCGGCTGGGTTCTGCGGATCGCCCAACGGCAGTCGGATATCGTCGAGTTTCCAGGCAAGACCTCGGCGATGCAGCACGAACACCACCGGATCGCCATCGCCGTTTCGAACGGTGGCGGTGAAACGCGAGGGCGAATCGAAGCGGTATCGCGCGTCGCGCATCGGGTCCGGCGGCGCGGTGTGGGCAAGGCTGTCATTACGGTCGATACCGCTGCCGGAGATGCGATGAAGCAAACCACGTCCTTGCAGGACGGCGCCTATGCCGGCGGGAGTGGCGAGTGCATCCACCGTCCCGCCGATGGCGCTGTTGGCCAGTCCCAGCGCGATCGCTGCCCATGGGTTGTCCTGCATGTCCGGGCCGGCACGCCGCGCCAGGTAATCTTCGACCTGAGCTCGCAGGCTCTGCCGTAGCACGGGGAAGTCGACATGCTCCGAAAGCGCCGCCGTGTCTTCGGCCTGGATGGCTTCACGGATGGCGTTGACCGTCATGAATGGTCCCGCCGCGAGCCAGCCCAGCAAGGCAAGCAGGGCGATCACAGGCAGTGCGATCCATTTCTTCATGTGCCGTCCTCTCGATGGCCAAAGTTCTTCAGACGGGGCAGGTCAGGAAGTGGCGGACACGGCCCGGGCGGCCCGCTTGGGCAGCGCGTGCGCGAGCAGCGCGCCGACGCTGACCACCCCGCCTGCCAGGAAGGCCGCCTTGCCGCCGCCCAGTTGCCATGCGACCGCCGCCACGCCGGCGCCGGCAACACCGCCGATGCCGCCGCTGAAGCCATACAGCATGCCCTGCGCGGCGGCCATGTCGCGCCGCTGCGGGAACAACTCGGCCATGCGTCGCATGCAGCCGGCATGGAAGGCCGCGAACCCCAATGCATGCCCGGTCTGCGCCAGGGCCATCCAGGCGAACGACGAACCGAACATGGCCACGATCGACCAGCGCAGGACCGTCGTGGCGATGCAGGCCGTCATCAACCGATGCGCGCCATAGCGCTGCACCAGGCGCGGCGCGACCCAGAACATCACGATCTCGCACAGCACGCCGATCGCCCACAGCGCGCCGACCGCGAAGCCGTCGTGGCCCTGCGCCTGCAGGTGCAGCGTATAGAACACGTAGAACGGGCCGAAGCCCAGTTGCATCAGCAACACGGTAACCAGCAGGTGGCGCGTGCCGGGACGGCGCCACAGTCGGTCGCGTGCGGTGGTGGCTGGCGTCGCGGCGGAGTGCGGGCGGTCGCCGCGATGCAGCCAGGCCGCCGCCACGGTCAGCAGCAGCCAGGGCAGCGTCAGCCAGACGAAGGCGTCGTTGCCCAGCCGATCGAGCAGCCAGCCGTAGCTGCCTGCCACGATCAGGAAGCCGATCGAGCCCCACATCCGGATACGGCCGTAGTCGTGATTGCGCTCGCCCAGGGTCGACAGCGTCATCGCTTCGAACTGAGGCATGACCGCGTTGAAGCACACGCCGAACCACGCCATGGTCACGAACAGCATGATCCCGGTGTCGAATCCGGCGAAACCCGCAAAGCCCAGCGTGGCAAGCGCGCACCCGGCCACCAGCCAGCGCCCGGGGAACTCGCTGCGCGCGCTCAGTCGCGCCCACGTCGGCGGGGCGACGATGCGTCCTCCATACCACAGTGCCAGCATCGCGCCGACGACGTAGCCACCGTGCCCGTTGGCCGACACCCAGCGGCCTATGTAGGGCGTGTAGGCCCCCAATGCGCCGTAGTACCCGAGATAGAACAGCGCGTAGCGGCGGAAGTCGGCGGGGGACAAGCGGCAGGATCCTGGAACGAATTGCGCGGATTATGAGGCCTGCGCATGTCCCGGTCCGTGACCTTGGGATATTTGTCGGTTGGGGCTGTCGGTTGCGCAGTCAGATGAACGTGCGTTGCTCGACCCAGCGTGAGGCGGGCGTGACCCAGCCGATGCGCAGGGGCGCGTGCCGGAGCTGTGGCTGATACCACCGGGAGAGGCGCCGCGTTCGCTGGGCCTGCTCACAGTGGACAAGACGCAAGTGGTGATCGTGCCCAAAGCGTTGCTGCGCGCATTGGCGAAGGGCTCGACCCTGGCGGTCTCATTGGAGCCGCCGGGCGGCGCACCGCAGGGCGTGCCCACCGGGCCGATCATCGCCAAGGGCGGCATCGAGGCGATCTGATAGCCTGCGATGCCCAAGGCAGGAGCCCGACATGACCGAGAGGAACAGCGTATCCACCGGCAGCCCTTACGAACCGATCATCGGCATCTCGCGTGCCGTGCAGATCGGGAACGTCATCGCGGTGGCGGGAACCGCGCCGTTGGGGCCGGATGGAAAGACGGTGTGCGTGGATGACGCGGCGGGCCAGGCACGGCGATGCCTGGAGATTTCCAGGCTCGCCATCGAGCAGTTGGGCGGCCGCCTGGACGATGTCATCCGCACCCGGATCATGCTGACCCGTATCGAGGACTGGAAGGCCGTAGCGCAGGTGCACGGCGAGTTTTTCGGCGCGATCCGGCCGGTCAACACCATCGTTCAGGTCGTGGGGTTCGTCGATCCGCAATGGCTGGTCGAAACAGAAGTCGACGCGGTGCTCTGACGCGCGTCGACGTCTTCAAATCACGGCGCTAGAACTCCAGGTCCAACGCGGCGCACAGATAGTCGGTGAACGGGCCGAGCCCGCCCAGGTCGGTTTCCAGCGTCTTGAGCAGGCGCGGGCCGGTCATGACGTCGTCGTCGATGGCGCGCAACGCCACGAAGTTTTTGCGCTTGAGGTCGTCGGCGAACTCGAAGTCGTCCGGGAACCCGCGCGGCATGCGCGTCAGCGTCTCGCTGTCGTCCAGGTCGAAGCGGCGGCGGAACTTGCCCTCGTGCGCGGCCGCCTTCCAGCTGCCGGGATTGTCGAGGATGAAATGACGCACGCGCCGCAGCGTGTCTGGCTGCGGATGCCACAGGCCCGAGCCAATGAAGCAGTTGCCCGGCTGCAGGTGTACGTAGAACGACGGCGCCTCGATCTGGCGCCCGCGTTCGTGGAACAGGCGCGCGCCCTGCCAGGACTTGTACGGCGTCTTGTCATTGGCAAAGCGCGTGTCGCGCTGGATCCGGAACAATGAGCCGCCGATGCCCTTGGGCTCGGAGCGATAGTGCTCGCTGACGCCTTTGAGCACCGGTTGCAGGTCGGTCAGCAGGCGCTGGAACGGCTCGCGGACCTGCGCGTCGTAGTCGGCCTTGTGCGCGTGAAACCATTCGCGGTCGTTGTTGCGGGCCAGCCCGCGCAGGAACTTGAAGCTGGCATCACTGAAATAGCGGCTCATGACACAGGTTCCATCAGTTCGTTGCCTATCTCGCGGCCCCAGCCTTGCAGGCGGTCGAGCAGGGCGAGCTTGGCGGCATCGTTGGCATGGGTCGTGCGCAGCGCGGCGATCTCGGCGTGGAATCGCTCGAAGCTGTATTCGGAGAGTCCGGACTCGGTGCACAGTCGCTGGCGACGATACGCATTCCAGCGGTCGCGCTCGTCATTGGACAGGGTCTGCGGCCAGTTGCGGGCGCGATAGCGGAACAGCAGTTCGGGCAGTCGGGCATCACGGAACCCGAACTCTCGCTGGCCCAGTACCTGCGGGGATGTCGTGCGGACCTGCGCGAACAGACGCTTGTCGCCGTCGCCGATGAAACTGTCGTAGAGCGAGGCATCGGCATCGGAAGGCTCGCGCACGCGGTCGCTGCGGAACACCTGGCGGATTTTCTCGACCAGTTCCGGGCCCGCTTCGCGGATGATGGCGGCGCGACGGTCCGCTTCGGACGGATCGATGCGCAGGCGCTCGAAGTCAGGCGCGCGCAGGTGGTCCCACGCGATCAGGGCCGGGCAACGGTTGAGGTGGATTTCCTTGAGGGCGATGCGCTGTTCGCCCTCGGGCAGGTCGGCGAACGGGGTATACAAGCGGTCGGCGATGTCGTCGGCCGACAGCCGTAACAGCGCGTCCGGATCCTGGTCCAGGTCGAAAGCGATCACGCGGCTGTCGATGCGCGGATGTCGCGCCACCGGCAACACCGCGGCCGAGCACATCCGGCTCGCCGGGAACCGCTGCGAGACGTGCAGCACCGGCGTCATCGCGACAACGTCGAGCAGGCTGGCGGCATAACGCTTGTCACGCAGGCGCAGGGCGTAGTCCCACAGCCGTGGCTGTGCGGCCTTGAGCTTGCGCGCCAACCCAATCAACGCACGCACGTCCGACAGCGCCTCGTGGGCGTCGCCCTCGCGCACGCCGTTGGCTTCGGCCAGGTGCTCGAGCTTGAATGACGTCGCGCCGTCCTCGCGTTGCGGCCACCACAATCCATCCGGACGAAGTGCATGGGCCAGCCGCAGCACGTCGAGCAGGTCCCAACGCGAATTGCCGCCGCGCCACTCGCGCTCATAGGCGTCGTAGAAGTTGCGGAACAGGCCGTAGCGGACGAACTCGTCGTCGAAGCGCAGCGAGTTGTAGCCGAGGCTGCAGGTTTCCGGCCGCGACATCTCGTCGAAGATCAGCGCGAACGCGGCGGCTTCGCTCATGCCCTCGCGCAGCGCTTGCTGCGGGGCGATGCCGGTAATCAGCGTGGCCACAGGCGAGGGCAGCAGGTCGTCGGCCGGCTGCACGAACACGCTGATGGGGTCCTCGATCTGGTTGAGGTCGGCATCGGTTCGAATCGCCGCGAACTGGGCGATGCGCGAGGTGCGCGGGTCGGCACCGAAGGTTTCCAGATCGTAGAACAGGAAGCTGGCCGGCATGGAGTGGGTCGTCTTTCCTACGGGGTTGGCCCGTGTAAGCAAAGCGGACTCGGGACTATTGCGCAACCCGGGCGCGCTGCTCCTACGGGAGAGTCATACGGATCAGCCGGCGGGCAGGGGCGACAGCCGCTCGTGTACCGCAGCGTCCACCATCGACCAGTCCAGCGTGTCCAGGCTGGCATGGCCGCGGGTCAGTTCGACCAGCAGCTCGCGCTGCATCCGGCCCCGCTCGAATGCGGTCGCGTAGGGCAACCGATGAAAAGTCACCATCGAGTAGCGCGGCATGAAGCGGTCGGGGTGGCGCTCGGCCAGCTTGCGCTCGAGGGCGCGCTGCAACAGGTAGTCCTCGTCGTCGACGCGGTCGCGCATCTCCAGGTAGTTCTCCAGGGCCATGGCCTGGATCGCGCGCGCGTTGGGCAGGCGCTCGGCCTGGAAGGCGGCGAACGCGGCGGCGCGATCGGGTTCGGCGCTGGCGAGGGCTCGATCCAGGTGCTCGGCCAACGCCACGCAGTCTTCGAACGCGCAGTTCATGCCCTGGCCGTGGAACGGCACCATCGCGTGCGCGGCGTCGCCGACCAGCACGGCGCGATCGTCCAGGTGCCAGCGGTCGAGGTAGAGCGTCGCCAGCAGGCCGGCCGGGTTGCGCTCGAAGTCGCGCTCGAGGTTCGGGATCAGCGGCACCGCATCGGCGAAGTCGCGCTCGAACAATGCACGCGCGTCGGCGCCGGTGCGCACGGTGGCGAAGCTCGGGTCCCCTTCGTTGGGCAGGAACAACGTGACCGTGAACGTTCGGCCGTCGTTGGGTAGAGCGATGCACATATAGCGGCCGCGCGGCCAGATATGCAGGGCGTTGGGCTCGATGCTGAAGCCGCCATCGGCGGCCGGCGGAATCTCCAGTTCCTTGTAGGAATGGCCGAGGAACTCGGTGCGCTCGCCCAGTTCGGTCTGAGTGGACAATGCCCCGCGCAGTGCGGAACCGGCGCCGTCTGCGCCAACCAGCGACACAAAGCTTGCCTGATGTGTACTGCTGTCACGAGGGTCGATGAAAGTGGCACTGCGCGCGACGAAATCCACGCTCGACAGGCCTCGGTTGAAGTGCAGCTTCGCTCCCGCGCGCTCGGCGATCTCGAGCAGGATCACGTTGAGCTCGCCGCGATGCACCGACCAGATGACCTCGCTGTCGTCGCGGCCGTAGCGCTGCAGGTCGGTGCGCCCATCGAGGAAATGCACCATGCGCCCGCGCATCATCACTGCCTGCGCCATCACGGTGTCGTCGGCTCCGGCCAGGCGCAGCGCATGGCGTCCGCGCTCGGCCAGGGCCAGGTTGATCGAGCGGCCGCCTTCGTAGCCCTTGATGCGCGGATCGCCGCGCTTTTCGAAGACCTCGACCTCCCAGCCGCGCTGGGCGAGCAGCGTGGCAAGCACCGCGCCGGCAAGGCCGGCGCCGATGATGGTGATGTGTCGATTGCTGGGTTGCTGCTGCGAACTCATCTGCTATCTCAGGTTGCGTTGCTCGTCATTTCGGATTCCCGCCCTTCGCGGGAATGACGGTTCTACTGTTTTGTCCACTCTTCCACTGTCCGCACGAAGCGCAGCACGTCGGCGTAGGTGTTGTAGAGCGGAGCGGGCGAAATGCGGATGACATCCGGTTCGCGCCAGTCCCCGAGCACGCCGCGGCTGGCGAGGTACTCGAACAGGGCACGGCCGCGTGCACGGCCGCCGATCACCCGCAGCGACAACTGGCAGCCGCGGCGTCCGGGCTCGGCGGGTGTGACCACCTGCAGCGTGTCGGACAGGCGCAGTTGGATCAATGATTCGAGATAGCCGGTGATCTGGCGCGACTTTGCGCGGATGGCGGCCATGCCGACGCGATCGAACAGCTCCAGCGATGCGCGCAGCGGCGCCATGCCCAGGATCGGCGGATTGCTCAGCTGCCAACCCTCGGCGCCCGCCGTCGGCACGAACTCCGGGCCCATGCGGAAGCGCGTGTCGACGTTGTGTCCCCACCAGCCGGCAAAACGCGGGCGGTCGGTGCTCGCGTGGCGTTCGTGGACGAAGCAGCCGGCCACCGCGCCCGGGCCGCTGTTGAGGTACTTGTAGTGGCACCACACGGCGAAATCGACATCGCTGTCGTGCAGGGCCAGTTCGAGGTTGCCGACGCCGTGTGCCAGGTCGAAGCCGCACATTGCGCCTTGCGCATGCGCCAGGCGCGCGATCTCCTTCAGGTCGAACGCCTGCCCGGTGCGGTACTGCACACCAGGCCACAGCACCAGCGCCAGGCGGGATCCGTGTTCGGCGATGGCGCGTTCGATCGCCGCCATCGAGAACGTACCGCCCGGTTCGTCCGGTTCCAGTTCGATCAGGTCGGTGGCAGGATCGAAACCATGGAACGCGACCTGCGACGCCATCGCATGCCGGTCCGACGGAAACGCGCCGGCCTCCATCAGGATCACGGGACGCTGCGTCGTGGGCCGGTAGAAGCTGACCATCATCAGGTGCAGGTTGACCGTCAGCGTGTTCATCGCCACGACTTCGACTGGCTTGGCGCCCACCAGGCGCGCCAGTTGCTCGCGCACGAGCTCGTGGTAGGACAACCACTGCGCCTGGCCAGTGAAGTGGCCTTCCACCGCCTCGGCGGCCCACTTGTCGAGCACCTCCTCGACGTGCGCGCGCGCGCCGCGCGGCTGCAGGCCGAGCGAGTTGCCGACGAAGTAGGCCTGGTCGGCGCCGTCGTGCTTGGGGATCAGGAACTGCGCGCGCATCTGGCGCAACGGGTCGGCGGCGTCGAGCGCGCGCGCGTGGTCTTCGGAATACAGGTCGGTCATGGGTTCAGGGCTGGCTCGCATCGATGACGAGCTTGGAGTAGGTGCCGGCGTCCAGTTCGGTGACTTCGACACAGAGCTGGGTGACGGGGTGGTGGGGCGGCAGCAGCGCCCGCAACGCGGTAACGATCGTTTGCGACAGCGCGCGGCGGGTGGTCTCGTCGCGGCCGGGCAGGACTTTCAGATGGGCATGCACGAAGCCCCGCTCGGCACGAGCGGTGCCGACGCGGTAGTGCTGCAAGGCCAGCGCACGACTCTTGATCGCGGACTCTTCGAAATGTCCGCTTTCGGCCAGTCGCCGGTTGATGTCGTCCAGCGCCGCGTCGGCGTCGAAGCCGGCGAGGTTGGCGGTGTAGTGCAGGATCAGGTGCGGCATGTCGGCGTGCTGCGAATCAGGCGAAGCGCGACAACGGCAAGCCGAGCCACTCCAGCGCTGTGCCGTGGTACAGCCGCGCCTGCTCGGCGTCGGACAGCGGCAGCGCGGCGATGCCTGCGCCCGGTTCCTGCTCGCCAAGCGGGAAGGGATAGTCGGTGCCCAGCATCACCCGATCCACGCCGCAGGTGTCGAGCAGGTATTGCAACGCGCGCGGATCGGCGACCCAGGAGTCGAAGAACATGCGGCTCAGGTAATCGCGCGGATTGCGCGGGTTGTCGGTCGCCACCAGGTCCGGGCGCATGTTGAAGCCGTGCTCGATGCGGCCGATCGTGTAGGGAAAGCTGCCGCCGCCGTGGGCCATGCAGACCTTGAGGTTGGGGATGCGCTCGAGCACGCCGCCGAACACCAGGCAGCAGGCCGCGCGCGACTGCTCGGCGGGCATGCCGACCAGCCAGGGCAGCCAGTACTTGGGCATCGATTCGGCCCCCATCATGTCCCACGGGTGCACGAGGATCGCCGCGCCGAGTTCGCCGGCGGCCTGGAAGAACTCGAACAGTTCCGGTGCGTCCAGGTTCCAGTCGTTGATGTGGCTGCCGATCTGCACGCCCTGCAGGCCGAGTTGGTCCATGCAGCGTTCCAGTTCCTGGATCGCCAGTCGCGGCGACTGCAGTGGCACCGTGCCGATGCCGGCGTAATGCCGCGGATAGTCGCGACAGGTCTCGGCCATGTGCTCGTTGAGCGCCTGGTGCAGTTCCAGCGCGTGGTGCGGCTTGGCCCAGTAGCTGAACATCACCGGCACGGTGCTGAGCACCTGCACCTGCACGCCAAAGCGGGCGTAGTCCTCCATGCGTTCCTGCGCGTCCCAGGTCTTGGACCAGATCTCGCGGAAGAACTTGCCGTCCTTGTAGATGCGGTGGCGCCCGTCCTCGGTGTGATGGATCACCGGAAAACGGTCGTCGCCGTACTTGCGCGCCAGGTTGGGCCAGTCGCGCGGGAGGTAGTGGGCGTGGGTATCGATCTTCAGCATGAACTTCTAGAAGCCTTTACTGGCAAGGGTTTGGGCGTCAGAAGGCGGCGGAGCAGGGGGTTTCACCCGCATCTTCCCCCCTGTTTGCCCGGCGCTGCAGGTAGCTCCATACGATACCCGACAAGCCGAATGGGTATGCAGCGGCGCCGTGCCACCTGCGACTAGCTTGCCGGGCGCGCGCCGACTTGTCCCCCCACCCCGTGGGGGTGCCCGGCTTGCCTTCCGTCTTCCTAATTCCTGCCGGCCCGACAAAATTTGGCATCGCAGAAACCTTTTGGCCGCCAGGGCAGCTTGCCGGTGCACCAGTCGCAGGCCGTGAGAGCGGCAGCAGTACGATCCCAGCATGCCGCGCCCGACGCCACCTTTGCCGCCGGATACGCGCTGGATCCGCAAGGACCGTTGAACCTTCGCCGGCATCCCAGCGACGTCCCTTTCGGGTCGAAAGCGGACGCTCACCGCCCGGTCAAGGCCGCGGACATCCGGCAAGCCCTTCGTGCCGACACGGGCGGTCGACCCAGGATCGGGCGATGGAAAATAGGTCAGACCTGAAGGCTGGATTGTGACGGAGGGGGGCTAGGCTGACGCCATGGGTCAGGGCCCTGGGATCACTGCGGGCTTGCCAACATCCTTCAGCATGAACACGACGAACTTCGCGGGCTTCGTCTGGCTGGCGTTGCGCGAGACCGTGTGCACGTCCCCGGGTTTTTCACCCCAGCTTTGCCCCGGCATCAACGTAACCTCCTTGCCGCCTTTGACAGCCATCACGACGGAGCCTTCAAGCACGTAGACGTATGTGTATGCGTCGTGGTGATGGAGCGCAGAAGCGCCGCCCGGCGGATAGTCGACGGTGAGGACGAGTGCTTCCTTGCCCGGATAGTCGGGCAGCGCCTCGGTCATGACCGGCTTGACGACGGGGGGAGGGGCGTCGTGAGCCTGCTGGCCCTGGGCGGCGAGCGTGCCAGACCACAGCAGGGCGGCCACGGTCAAGGAACGGTGAGTGCGCATGGAATGTCTCCTGTGTCTGCCGCCGCAAGCAACGGCGTGAGGAATGCCCGGCCGGGCGAACGGGTGCCTGGCGGCCGGTATGGGACAGCTGAGCCTTTAGACAGATGGCCCTTAGGACAGCCCAGCCTTATCTAGGCCATAAGCCTTGTCGCCGGTTCCCGGCTCGGAGCGGAAACCTACGCTGATGCGGTTCCAGGCGTTGATCGCCATGATGTCGTACGTCAGGTCGACGATCTCCTTCTCGGACAGCTGCGTGCGCACACGCTCGTAGACATCGTCCGGCACGCCTGCACAGGCAGCTGCGTCAGCACTTCGGTCCACGTCAGGGCCGCGCGTTCACGGGGATTGAACAACTGCGACTCGCGCCAGATGGCGATGTGGTGCAGGCGCAGGGGGCGCTCGCCCTGGATGATGGCCTCCTTGATGTGCATGTCGACGCAAAACAGACGAGCTCTCCGTCCACGGCGGGGGCGGGCGGGAGCAAGACGCGGGTCCTGGTCCGGCTTGAGGGCAATATAAACAGCGCCACGACGCACCCGTAAATCACCCATTGGACGCTATGGCACGGTTCGGCGGGCGTCGTGCTGCATGATCGCCTTGGCCACGCCTGCACCGTAGGCCGGATCGGCCTTGTTGCAGTTGAGGATGTGGCGACTCTTGATGAAGGCGGGCGCATCGCTCATGGCACGCGCGGTATTGTCGAACAGTACCTGCTGCTGCTCTGGCGTCATCAGACGGAACAGATCACCCGGCTGCTTGTAATAGTCGTCATCGTCCTCCCGAAAGTTCCAGAAGTCGGCGTCGCCCTGGAGCTTGAGTGGCGGATCGCGGTATTCCGGCTGTTCCTGCCACTGCTCGTAGCTGTTTGGTTCGTAGTGCAGCGTACCGCCGTAGTTGCCATCCACGCGCATTGCACCATCGCGGTGATTGCTGTGGACCGGGCAACGTGCGGCATTGACCGGAATCTGGTGGTGGTTGACACCCAGGCGGTAGCGCTGCGCATCGGAGTACGCGAACAGACGCGCCTGCAGCACCTTGTCCGGCGACACACCGATGCCGGGCACGAGGTTGTTGGGGGCGAACGCACTCTGCTCGACATCGGCAAAGAAGTTGGCCGAGTTGCGGTTGAGCTCCATTACACCGACCTCGATCAGCGGGTAATCCTTCTTCGGCCAGATCTTGGTCAGGTCGAACGGGTGGTACGGCACCTTCTGCGCGTCCAGCTCCGGCATGACCTGGATGTACATGGTCCACTTCGGGAACTCACCGCGCTCGATGGCATCGAACAGGTCGCGCTGGTGGCTTTCCCGGTCGCGTCCGATCAATTCCTGCGCTTCGGCGTCGGTCAAGTTCTTGATGCCCTGCTGGGTGCGGAGGTGGAACTTGACCCAGAAGCGCTCGTTGTCCTCGTTGACGAAGCTGTAGGTATGCGAGCCGAAGCCATGCATGTGGCGATAGCTGGCCGGGATGCCGCGATCGCTCATGACGATGGTGACCTGGTGGAGGGCCTCGGTCAGGCCGGTCCAGAAGTCCCAGTTGTTACGGGCGCTGCGCAGGTTGGTGCGCGGGTCGCGCTTGACCGCCTTGTTGAGGTCCGGGAACTTCCGAGGATCGCGCACGAAGAACACCGGTGTGTTGTTGCCTACCGGGTCCCAGTTGCCTTCCTCGGTATAGAACTTCAGTGCGAATCCGCGGATGTCGCGCTCGGCATCGGCCGCGCCACGCTCACCAGCCACGGCGGTGAAGCGGGCGAACATCTCGGTCTTCTTGCCCACCGCGCTGAAGACCTTCGCGCGCGTGTATCGGGTGATGTCGTGGGTGACGGTGAACGTGCCGAATGCCCCGGAGCCTTTGGCATGCATGCGGCGCTCGGGGATGATCTCGCGGTTGAGGTTGGCCAGCTTCTCGATCAGCCAGACATCCTGCATCAGCAGCGGCCCGCGCGGGCCGGCGGTCATGCTGTTCTGGTTGTCGGCGACGGGCGCGCCGAAGGCAGTGGTTAATGGCGTCTTGTCAGACTTATTGGGGGATTGGCTCATGGTGCGCTCTGCAGTGGGGCTGGATAGCTTCGAACGAGGAGGTCTGCGCCCGGAGTTGGCGGCATGGTCGTGGCGAGTAGGGCAGGGCAGCAGCCATGGCCCTGCGCTTCGGGCAGGGCCATGGCTTGTTCAAGTCAGCCGCGAATGAACTTCAGTAGATCCTGATTGACCACGTCGACCTGTGTTGTGCACATCCCGTGCGGGTACTTCGGATACACCTTCAGGACTCCATTCTTCAGGAGCTTGCTCGACAGCAGTGCCGAGTCGGCGATGGGAACGATCTGGTCGTCGTCACCGTGCATGACCAAGGTAGGTACGGTGATGGCCTTCAGGTCGTCCGTGAAATCGGTCTCGGAGAAGGCCTTGATGCAGTCGTAGTGGGCCTTCGCACTGCCGGCCATGCCCTGTCGCCACCAGTTCTGGATGATGCCTTGCGAAACGGTGGCACCTGGGCGATTGAATCCATAGAACGGGCCACTCGCGACATCCAGGTAGAACTGCGACCTGTTGGCCGCCAGTTGTTTGCGGAAACCGTCGAAGACCTCGAGGGGAAGGCCGCCAGGGTTCGCCGGGGTCTTGACCATGATCGGCGGCACCGCGCCGATCAAGATCAGCATGGCCACACGGCCATGCTTCTGTCCGTGCTTGGCAACGTAGCGGGTTGCCTCTCCGCCTCCGGTCGAGTGGCCGATATGTACGACATT
>DATDBD010000180.1:0-2187 GCA_036525015.1 Lysobacter sp. | reverse complement strand
CTCGCGCTCAGTTGCAGCTGCTGGGCGAGTACGCCATGCCAGCTTGAACGCAACTGAATCATTGTTCCGACTACGGGATTCTTCGTGCCCGATATCTCCTATTGGTTGCAACAGTTGTGCCCATAGAAAGGTCCTGCAGCGACGGCAGTCCAGGCATTGGGCCGGGGCCCGTCGCCAGGCTCGCGGGCTTCCCCCTCCTGCGACCGATTGAAGGACCCATGCAATGAGCAAGAACAAGATGCTGTCCCGCGCGCTGCTGGCCGCCGTCCTCGGCGTCTCCGCGCTTTCCGCCCAGGCCGCCGACAAGGGCTTCTACGCCGGTGCCGGTGTCGGCCAGTCGTTCGTCGACGAGCAGTCTTACGACGACGAGGACACCGCGTTCTCGGTGTTCGGTGGTTATCAGTTCAACAAATATTTTTCGCTCGAAGGCGGCTACGCCGATTTCGGCAAGATCGAGCCGGACATCGCCGGCCCTGAGCTGGAAGCCGATTCGTTCTACTTGACCGCGGTCGGCAGCGTGCCGATCACCGAGAAGTTCTCCGCCTATGCGAAGGCGGGCTTCCACCGCTGGAACATCGACGACGCCGTCCCCGGCCTGACCGGCACCGACGACGACAGCGGCACCGATCCGACCTACGGTGTGGGCGTGCAGTATCAACTCACCGACCGTGTCGCGATGCGCGGCGAGTACAGCCGCTTCGAGATGGAAGACCTGGACCAGGATCTGGCCCAGCTGCAGGTTCGCTTCGATTTCTGATCGAAGGCGATTGACGCTGCGCCGGATGCGCAGCGTGGGAAGAAAGCAGCGAGCCGTCGACCTTGGGTCGGCGGCTTTCTGTTTGTTCAAGCCATCGCGCGCGTCGGACGCCAGGTAATCCGCGCTCGCGGATTGATCCCTTCTCCCGCGTGCGGGAGACAGCGCCCTCACCCCAAACCCAAACCCCCAAGCGGGAGAGGGGCTATCAGAACCCTTGCCCCGCACGGGGGAGAGGGGTCGCCAAACAGAAGGAGGCCAGCGATTTTGAGGGGAAGGGCCTTGTGACCTCAGGCGTTCTCAATCGCCATGGACGAAGCCAGCTCCACCTGTCGTCCCGACTCACGCCACGCATCGAAGCCACCGGCCAACGGTCGCACGCGCCGGAACCCGCGCTTCTGCAGCTCACGCGCCAACACCGCCGCCGACAGCTCGTTCGGGCAATCGCAGTACACCACCACCTGATCCTGATCGGGCAACGCCACATCGGACAGCGAATTGACGAACACCGCGCCCGGAATCCAGCCGCTGCTTTCGCGCCGCTCGTTCGAGCGCACATCCAGGATCAGCGGCGCGCCGCCGGTCTCGATCAGTCCGTGCAGCTCATCGGCCGTGATCCGCGCCATGCGCAGTTGCTGCAGCACGCGATGGCGGTTGAACCACTTCCACAGGATGAATCCGACAATCAGGACCAGCACCAGCATCAGACCGTAGCGACCGAGCTCGTCGAGTTGCGCCAGCACGCTTTCGACGACGTCCTTGAACGCAACGCCCAGCGCGACCGCAAGGCCCGACCACAGCAACGCGCCGATCGTGTCGAACATCAGGAAGCGACGGGTGCTGACGCCGGTTTCGCCAGCCAGCGTGGTGGCGACCGCGGCGAAGCCCGGGACAAACTTGGCGACCATCAGCGATGCCGGCCCCCAGCGTCCGTAGACGCCGCGTGTGCGCAGCACGCATGAATCCGGCGACAACGACAGCTTGCACATCAGTCGCACCAGCTTCGCGCCCAGACGCCGCCCTCCGATGAACCACAGCCAGTCCGCGATGACCGCGGCGAGGGTGGACACGATCAGGATCGGCCACACGCTTTCGCCGGCCTGCAGGGCCATGGACGTGGTGACGATGATCGGCGGATAGGCGGGAACCGGCACGCCGCCCTGGTCCAGGAACACGCTCACAGCCACCACCAGCAAGCCGTATGTGGCGATCAGGTACAGCAGCGTGTCCATGGAGGCACGACCGGGATTTTCGAGACGTCCATCATACGTCTCGACGAACGCCACCATGCCGTGTCGGCTGGGCTACAGAGCGTTCCGTAATTCGCACGTAAACAGGGGCGCGTCCCTCGTAGGGCGGACCTCGGCCCGCCTTGCGATGTCATCACCCTGAAAATCGGCTACCGCTAAAGGCCGACGCCTGGTGCGCGCCCG
>DATDBD010000179.1:0-3335 GCA_036525015.1 Lysobacter sp. | reverse complement strand
AACCGCGCCATGTGGGCGCGCGCGGCCGAGCAGACCGGCGTGCCGGGGGTCGAGCGCTCGTACTACCGCATGTTCCGCGAGGCGCACGGCTTCGGCGCCTGCGTCTACACCAGCCGTTATGCGCTGTTCGACGGCTGCCGGAGCGGCAGCCGCGACGGCACGCCGCTGGCGCCGCTGATGGGCGACTTCAAGGGCTATGACGGCGGCGCGGGCGACTACCAGTTCGGCCCGCTGACCTACATGCTCAACTACCCCGACCACTGCATCTTGTTCCGCTACGTGCCGTTGGGGATCGACCGGACCGACATGGAGATCGTGTGGTTCGTCAATGGCGACGCGCGCGAAGGCGTCGACTACGACCGCGACGAACTCACCTGGCTGTGGCACGTCACCACGGTGGAAGACAAGCGCATCATGACCCTCAACGCCGCCGGGGTGAATTCGCAGTTCTTCGAACCGGGACCGCAGCACCCCGAGTTCGAGGACACGCCCAAGCGCTTCATCGACTGGTACCTGCATGCGCTGGCGGGCGACTTCAGCGTCGTACCGCCGACCGTGCGCGCGCACCGGCTCAGCTCTTGCGAACTGTCCGCAAACGAATAATCCCGACGCATCCCCATACAACCGGCTTACCCATGTTCGCACTCAAGCACACCCCCTTCCACGAGCGCACCTCGAAGCTGAGCGTGCCGCAGAACTGGCGACGCTGGGCCGGGCACATCGTGCTCGGCTCCTACGACCTCAACCTCGATCGCGAGTACTGGGCGATCCGCGACGCGGTGGCCATGATCGATGTATCGCCGCTGATGAAGTACATGATCGAAGGCCCCGACGCCGCGCGCCTGCTGCACAAGCTCACGCCGCGCGACGTGCACAAGATGGCGGTCGGCCAGGTCGGCTACACCGGCTGGTGCGACGACGAGGGCAAGCTGCTCGACGACGGCACGATCTCGCGCCTCGGGGAAAACCTGTTCCGGATGACGTCGGCCGAACCGTCGCTGCGCTGGCTGTCGATGAATGCCGTCGGCATGGACGTCACCATCACCGAAGTGACCGAGCAGGTCGCCGCGCTGAGCCTGCAGGGCCCCAAGTCGCGCACGGTGCTGAACCTGGTGTGCAACAAGTCGCTCGACAAGCTCAAGTACTTCCGCGTGGCGCCGAACAAACTGGCGGGCAAGCCGGTGACGATCTCGCGTACCGGCTACACCGGCGACCTCGGCTACGAGATCTGGATCGACGTCGCTGACGCGCTGCACGTGTGGGATGCGCTGATGGCGGCGGGCAACGACTACGGGCTCGTCCCGTGCGGCATCCTCGCAATGGACATGGCGCGCGTCGAAGCCGGGTTGTTCATGATCGACGTCGACTACACCGCGGCCAATCACGCCTGGATCGAAGGCCAGAAATCCACGCCGCTGGAGATGGGCCTGGACTGGGCGGTGCAGCTGGACAAGCCAGGTTATTTCGTCGGCCGCCGCGCGCTGGAGCGCGAGAAGCGCGAAGGGTCGGCGTGGAAGCTGATGGGCTTGGAGGTCGATTGGGAGTCGATGGAGCGGCTGTTCGCCGCTTCCGGACTGCCGCCGCAGATCCCGGGCATGGCAGTGCGCGGCAGCCTGCCGCTGCTGCAGAACGGCAAGCAGGTCGGCTACGCGTCCACCAGCACCTGGTCGCCGGTGCTGAAGAAGTACATCGCCCTGGTTCATCTGGAGCGACCGCACTACGAGCCCGGCACGCAGCTGCAGATGGAGATCACCGTCGAGCACAAGCGGCTGCACGCCAACGGCAAGGTCGTGAAGCTGCCGTTCTATGAGCCGGAGTGGAAGAAGAAGTAACCGCAATACCCACCCAAGCCGTCATCCCCGCAAAAACGGGGATCCAGCGCCTGACGCATGGAATCCCGCCTTCGCGGGAATGACGATCGAATTCGGATCACTCGACAACACACCATGACCAACAATCAATACGACGCCATCGTCATCGGCGCCGGACACAACGGCCTGATCGCCGCCGCCTACCTGGCGCGCGCGGGCAAGAAAGTGGCCGTGCTCGAACGCCGCGAAGTGGTCGGCGGCGCCGCTGTCACCGCCGAGCCATTCCCCGGCTACCGCTTCAGCCAGTTCTCCTATGTGGTCAGCCTGCTGCGGCCGGAGATCATCCGCGACCTCGAACTGCCGCGGCACGGCCTGAAGATCCTGCCGCTGCCCAGCACCGTCACGCCGATGGACAACGGCGACTACCTGGCGGCGTGGGACGACCACGATCTCACCCGCCAGGAGCTGTACCGCCACTCGCCGCGCGACGCCGAAGCCTCCGACGAATACGGTCGCGTGATGGCGCGCGCCGCCAAGGCGATCAAGCCCATCATCGGCCTGGTGCCGCCGGACCCGTCGTCGCTGAGCCTGCGCGACCTGAAGGGTCTGCTGAAGCTCGGCCAGTACGGCAAGAGCTTGTCGGAGAAAGAGCTCTATCAGATTTCCAAGCTGCTGACCCAGTCGGCGGGCGACCTGCTCAACGACTGGTTCGAATTCGATCCGCTCAAGGGCACCAAGTCGGCCAGCGGCATCATCGGCACCTTCCTGGGTCCGTACTCGCCGGGCACGGCCTACGTGCTGCTGCACCACTACATGGGCGAGATCGATGGCGCGTTCCGCGCCTGGGGCTTCTGCAAGAACGGCAACGGTGGCGTGACCCAGGCGATCGCCAGTTCGGCGCGCGCGCTGGGCGTGGAGATCCGCACCAACGCGGCCGTGCAACAGGTCATCGTCAAGGGCGGCCGCGCTGCCGGCGTGGCGCTGGCCAACGGCGACGAGCTGCGCGCGAAGGTCGTCATCTCGGCGGCCGACCCGAAGCGCAGCTTCCTGCAGTTCGTCGAGGAAAAGCATCTGCCCGACGAGTTCGTCCAGCAGATCCGCAACTTCCGGGTGCGCGGTTCCTCGGGCAAGGTCAACATCGCGCTGAGCGAGCTGCCGGACTTCTCCTGCCTGCCGGGCGAAGGCCCGCTGCACCGTGGCGCGATCTCGATCAGCCCGAGCATGGAGTACATCGAGCGCGCCTACGACGAAGCCAAGTACGGTGAGTTCGCGAAGAACCCCTACATCGACATGATCATCCCGTCGATGATCGACCGCGACATGGCGCCTCCGGGCCACCACGTGATGTCGTGTTTCGTGCAGTACGCGCCGTACGACATCGAAGGCGGCTGGGACGACGCCAAGCGCGACGCCTTTGGCGAGACGGTGATCTCCACGATCGAGCGCTACGCACCGAACATCCGCCGCGCCATCGTCGGCAAGCAGGTCATCACGCCGAAGGACATCGAGACCATCGCCGGCATC
>DATDBD010000178.1:0-5476 GCA_036525015.1 Lysobacter sp. | reverse complement strand
TGGTGGGGTACTGCATCGAAGCTGTCGATCGATGCGCGCGCCGGCGGTTGCTTCTGCGAAATCGCTGGTGCACAGCAGGCCCAGCACCTTACCGTGACCTTCGTCGATCCGGGCAAGACCCTGCGCATGGTCGGCGGTTTGGGTCCGCTGCAGGGCATGGGCCTGGGCGGCGTGGTCGAGTTCCGCCTGGCACCGGCAGAAGGCGGTGGCACGCGCATCACGCTGTACTGCCGCAGCGGCGGCTATTCGCCCGACGACCTGAGAAAATTCGCGCCGGTGGTGGACAAGGTGCAGGGCCTGCAGCTCGGTGGCCTGGCCGACTACCTGAGCAAGACTGCAGGCAAGCAGGCCGCCAAACCCTGATCCATGGTTGAGGTTTCCAGCACACGATGATGCAACCCGGTCTCTCCGGTCTCTCCGGTCTCTCTGGTCTTGGCGGACATGCAGCGCAGGACGGCATGCATCGCCTGTTCTTCGCGCTGTGGCCAGACGACAGTTTGCGCCAGCGTATCGACGAGACCGCCGCGCAACTGGAGCGCGAACATGCGCCGGGAGGTCGTCGTCTTCGCGCTGACCGTTATCACCTGACGCTGCAGTTCCTCGGCGATTTCCAGCCGTTGCCGCCAAGCCTGGTCGATGATGCCTGCGCCGCCGCCGGCACGGTACGCCAGGCGCCGTTCGATTTGACGCTGGACTGTGCAGGCAGTTTTCGTGGCAGCAATGTGTGGTGGCTCGGTAGCCACGCCGTGCCGCCCGGATTGCAGCAACTGTGGGACAGACTGGGGCAGTCGCTACTGCAGGCGCGGGTGCGCGTGAAGTCGTCGTCACAGCCATTCGCCCCGCACCTGACCATCCAGCGCGACGTGAGACGGCACATTGCACTGCTGCCGACCTCGCCGCTGCGGTGGCACGTCGGCGAGTTCGCCCTGATCGACAGCCAGCCCGGCCGCCCCTACACCGTGCTGGGCCGCTGGCCGCTGACCGCCTGAACCGCCGTGTCGAGGCAGTGCCCGACCCCGATTTGCCGGACCTCGATGTCCGGATTCAGGTCGATGCTGCCGTCCAGGCGCACCAGCACGAAACTGTCGGCCGTGGCGAACAACACCGGCACGGCGACCTCGAGGGGCTCGCGGACGAAGGCGAGCTTCCAGCCAAAGCGTTCACAGTCGCTCAGCGTCTGCGCCTGCCGCCGGGTGAGGCCGATGCGTCGTTGCACCACGATGCCCGTCGAAGGCGCGCGTCGGTCGCGAAGGTTCATGGCATTCATGGCATCCCCTCCCATCCTGGCCTGCATGTCGATGCCAACGCGAAAGCAGCGGCACAATAGGACGCGACCCGACGGAACAGGCCATGACCCCACCCGACCCGCGCATCGACGCCTATATCGCCAAATCAGCTGAATTCGCCCGGCCGATCCTCAGCCACCCGCGCGCGGTCGTGCAGGCGGCCTGCCCGGAGGTGGAGGAAACCCTGAAGTGGGGGGCTCCCAGCTTCACCTATCGCGGCAAGATCCTGTGCGGCATGGCGGCGTTCAAGCGGCATGCCGCGTTCGGTTTCTGGCAGGGTGCGCAGGTGACCGGCAGCGGATCGGAGGCGGGCGGCGAGGGGATGGGGCAGTTCGGCAAGTTGACCCGACTATCCGATCTTCCCGACAAGCGCGAACTCACAGGCTACATACGGCAGGCCATGGCCCTGATCGACAGCGGTGCCAAGCGCGTGCCGACCAAGGCCGCCGCGCCACGCGCGCCGCTCGAGGTGCCGGACGATCTCGCCGCGGCGCTGAAGAAGAACGCGAAAGCCCTAGCCACATTCGACGGATTCGCGCCCAGTTATCGCCACGATTACATCGAGTGGATCACCGAAGCCAAGCGCGAGGACACGCGCCAGCGTCGCGTTGAGCAGACCGTCGAATGGCTGGCCGACGGCAAGCCGCGCAACTGGAAGTACATGAAGTGTTGAGTCGGGCGTGATGGGGCCAGACTTGGGCATGATCGTTAGCCGCTGACAGGGCATTGCATGAGACTTGTTGGACGCATTACCGACTGGAAAGACGAGAAGGGATTCGGGTTCGTCGCCCCTCACGGCGGAGGCGATCGCGCCTTCGTGCACATCAAGGCATTTCAGCCGGGGTCGCGACGGCCTGTAGAGGGCGATCTGATCTCCTATGAGGCCATCAAAGACTCAAAAGGCCGCCTCAACGCGCAGACCATTCGTTTCGCTGGACAGAAGATCGAGCAATCCAGGTGCCATTGGCAGATTCCCCGCCTTCCCATCGCGCTCGGCTTTCTCGCCGCCGTATTGGTTGGCGTCGGGCTCGGCCGCTTGCCGGTGATCCTGGCTGCCGCCTACGTTCTGTTGAGCCTGATCGCCTACGTCATGTACTGCGTGGATAAGGCCGCAGCAAGCAGGGGCTATCGCCGAACGCCAGAAAATACCCTGCATTTCGTGGGCCTACTCGGCGGGTGGCCCGGCGGGCTGGTCGCCCAGCACCAGTTCCGGCACAAGACGGTCAAGACGTCGTTTCAGTTCACCTTTTGGCTCACGGTCCTCGTCAACGTGGTGGTCGCCGCCTGGCTGGCATCCAGCGGCATCGCAGAACGGTTCGCCAGCAATCTAGTTGGCGGCTGACAATTCAATTGAGGGGGCCGCAAACCAAGCTGGCTCAGCCTGGCAACCCATTCAAGTGATATCCGCCGCCCAGGTCAGAGCGGCTTCGCGTTCGCTGGGGGCGAATGCGCGGATCTGCGTATGCGGGAAAAAGTGGCCGGCAAACTCCGACACCTGGCCGAGCCAATGCTTGTCGGTGACGATCGCGCCGCGTGCGAAGCGGCGGTACTCGCCAAACCTGGTCAGCGCGTAACGCAAGTCTTTGCCCAATGCTTCAGCGGTCAGTCCGGTGAAGCCCGTCAGGTCGCAGAACAGGCCGATACGAGCATGCTCGGCGAGCAAGACATCGACCTGCCGAATGCAGCGGTCGTAATCCTCGCCATCGAGCGTGCCTGAAAAATGGAATGCGGCGACGTGCGGCGGAGCGGGCAAAATCGTGAGCACGGTATCGACCCTCCCGGTGCCACCCACCTGACTCAAGTCGCGCCGACGGGCGATGGCCTTTTCAGGGGGTTCCCACGCGCTGCATGCGCAGTTCCACGGGCGAGCCGTCCATCGGGTCGAATGGCAGCCGCTCCTTGGTGGCGAACCACAATTGCCCGTCCGGCCCGTACAGCGTGGCATTCAGTGTGTAGACGCCGACGTCGGACAGCTTGTCCGGATCGTAGGGCAGGGTGAATTTGTAGGGCGGACCGGCCACGTCTTTCATCGTGATCTCGGACATCACCGCCTTTTGCGTGTCGGCCATGTGATTGTCGACCAGCTGCACATGCAGGCTCGCGCCGGGCGGCATCTTGACGCGCTCCAGATAGGTCGCGGTGCCGGTGATCACCTTCTGGGCAGCCCCTGAGGATGGCTTCTCTCCAGAGGGCGTGCCACCGCTGGGTTCGCCGGCCTGCGTGGATTGGCAGGCAGCTAGCGAAAAGGCCAGTGCGGGAACGAACAGAAGGCCGGACAGTCGGCGGGTCATCGTCATGGCTGGGCTCCTCGAATGTGCGCGCAGACTAGTCCTGCGGGTGTTCAGGTCGCGTCAGCGCGGTACCCGATCGGTGCGCAGCACCGGATACAGCTGGTAGCGCGAGTCCCATGACGAATGCCGGCGGGCGAAGTACTCCAGCCGCGCCTGCGGACTCTTGGCGAACTCGGCATCGTCCTTCAGACGTTGCTCGAAGTCGGCCTTGACCTTGGGATCGCGGAGCATCTCGCGCGCCACTTCCTCGGCGACGTAGTCCTCCATGTATTCCTTGCGTTCGAAGTGGGCGTTGAACTCGCCCCACGCCACCAGCGCGTCCGGCGCCTGCGGTTCCAGCAGCGCCATCGCCAGCCGTGCCTTGGGCTGGGCGATGGGCACGAACAGCGCGCCCTCGACCAGGTCCTGCGCTTCCGGCTTCCAGGCACCGGAAACGGTCAGGCGCTGGTGTCCTTCGACCGATTGCGCGGCGAAGCTGGACTGGTCGGCGCGGAAGGCTTCGACGCTGGCGTTGCGCAGGGCGCTGTCGAGGCGCCGGTAGCTCACCCCATGCTGGTCGAGCTTGGCCGCGACCCATGCCGCGTGCGCGGCCGGCACCAGGTAGCCGGCCTTGGGCGCGGCGACGACGTGATCGGGCACGACCTCGTCGCGCATCGGCACCTGCCAGACTTGCGGTTTGCTCTCGTCGTAGCGCGTCATCAGCGCGCCGGAAACTTCCGACGGCGTGCGCGTGTAGGCATAGCCGCGGAACGCGATGGTGTGTGTCTTCGCCGTGGCCTTGTAATCCAGCGCGACCGTTTCGCCACCCAGTTTCGCGGCGCGCGTGTCTGCGGCTGCGACCTGCTGTCGCCACTGCACCCCGTTCTGCGCGATCAGTTCGAGCAGGGCGACGATGGTGTTGCGGGTGACCTTGACGCGATGCGGGTAGTCGCGCCAGGAATGCGTCTCCACCAGCATGCCGAGGCGATTGCGAAGCTGGTAGTAACCCTGCGAGAAGCGCGGCGTGGCGACGCCGTCCTCGAATCCCGACGGCGGGTCGTCGCCGACCACGAACGAGGGATAGAACGGCAGCGGCAGCGAACCCTGCGCGGCCAGGCGTTCGATGACGCCGTCGCGCAGCGCCTTGCCGGCCGTGCGCAGGGATTCGTCGCCGCTATTGACCGGCTCGACCTGGATCGAGACATCGTGTTCGAACTTGGCGCCGTCGGTGACGTGCAGGTCGATGTAGGCCAGCGGGTCCCACGCCTCGAGCAGGCGCAGCATCGCCTGCATCTCGGGCGTGTCGGCCTTCACGTAGTCGCGGTTGAGGTTGTAGTTCTGTGCGGTGGTGCGCCAGCCCATTTCCTCGGGACCGCGCTGGTTGGGGCGGTTCCAGCGGCCGAAGCGCTCATGGCCATCGACGTTGAAGACGGGCACGAAGACCAGTACCTGCTTGTCCAGTGCGCCCGGCGCAGCCTGGCCGTCGAGCACTTGGCGCAGGGCCAGGAATCCCGCGTCCTTGCCATCGATCTCGCCGGCGTGGATGCCGCCCTGGATCAGCAGCACCGGCAAGCCCTTGGCCTTGGCCGCCGCGGGCGTCAGTGCGCCGGTCCTGGACGCGACCAGTACCTTCATCGGTCGGCCTTCCGGCGTGGTGCCGAAGTCGGCGCAGCGCACGGCGTCGGGATAACGTCGCGCGAAGCCTTCGCACAGCGCGATCACTTCGTCGTAGCGCCCGGTGCGGACGAAGCCGCTGCGTTCGGACAACGTCGTCAGCGTGTCGTCGGAAGCGAATGCGCAGGGCGGCAGGATCGCCAGCAGGGCGGTGAGCAGCAGGGTGCGGGTCATTGTGCGGATGTCTCGCCGAAAGTTGGGGCATGAAATCGGGGCGTGAAGTCGGCGCATGGTAGCCCAGTGGCG
>DATDBD010000177.1:0-6853 GCA_036525015.1 Lysobacter sp. | reverse complement strand
GATCGAGCACAGCAAGAAGATGGAGCGTGCGCTGCGCAATGCGGGCACGCCGGTGGAAACGCTGTACTTCACGAGCGAGGGACACGGCTTCTACACCGAGGAGCATCGCCGCGAGTTCTACACGCGCCTGCTCGACTTCCTCGCCAGGCACATTGGCGGTGCACGCGCCAAGGACGCCGGGGAGGTGCGGGGAACGCAGTAGGACGGGCGCGATCTCTGGCATCGGCAGGGCCGACCGGCGAGAGCGGGTCGGCCCTCTTGTTATTCAACGCCGCGTCGCGGCCATTCGTCGTAGCGGAAGCGGCGGGCCGAGGCCACCCTACGCTCGAATCCCATTTGCGCCTGCGCATCGGAAGAGGCACGCTGCGCCCACCATTCATCCGGGGAGGTGGGCATGAGAATCGTCTTGGCGGGCATCATCGGCGGCATCGTGATGTTCCTGTGGGGCGCGGTGGCGCACATGGCGCTGCCGATCGGCGAGGCAGGCTTCAAGCTGCCCACGCAGCAGCAGACGGTGCTCGATGCGATCGCGCCGACGACATCGGGCGAAGGCATCTACATGTACCCGAGCATGTCGCCCGACAAGATGGGCGACGAGGCGGCCATGAAGGCCTTCGCCGAGGAATCGCGAGGCAAGCCGTTCGCGTTCGTGGTGTACCAACCGGGCGGCAATCCGATCAACCAGAGCATGGCGCCCAACCTCGTCAAGCAACTGCTGACCTGCATCATCGGGGCCGTGGTATTGGCCTGGGTGCTGTCGCTGACCGCGTGGGGCTTCGGCCGGCGGGTGATGGTGGCCGGCGCGATGGCGGTGTTCGCGTGGATCGCGATCAGCGTGCCGTACTGGAACTGGTACCTGTTCCCGACCGCCTTCACCCTGGGTGCGCTGGCCGAGCAACTGGTGGGATGGCTGTTGGCCGGTGCGGCGATCGCATGGTGGCTGGGACGGGGCGAACGGGCGAAGTAATTCCCGTCCAATCCAGCCGTGGCGTTCAAGTGAAGGACGGCTCATGCCGTCCTTCACCTTTTGCAATGTCGGGATCGGCGACGCTTGTCGTCGGATGGGGAAAGTCGCCCTGGACCCCACGACCTACAACGGAGCTGCGATGACCCAGATCTACGTCAACCTTCCTGTCCAGAGCCTGGAACGCTCGGTCGAGTTCTACACCAGGCTCGGCTACGCCTTCGATCCGCGCTTCACCGACGACAACGGCACCTGCATGATCGTCGGCGAGAACATCTTCGTGATGCTGCTGACCGTGCCGTTCTTCCAGACCTTCACCAGCAAGACGGTCTGCGATGCCAGCCGCAGCACCGAGGTGATCCTCTGCATATCGGCCGAAAGCCGCGCCGCGGTGGATTCCCTGCTCGACAAGGCGATCGCCGCTGGCGCGCGCCAGCCGCGCGAGCCCAAGGACCACGGCTTCATGTACGAGCGCTGCTACGAAGACCCCGATGGCCACATCTGGGAAGTCGTCCACATGCAAGGCGAAGAGGAACCCGACGCTTAGGGCGGCCATCGGCTCGTCAAATCGCCCGACACTTCCAAAATCCTTCTTGAGCCCCGCTGTCCCCTGCGCGAGCATTCTCCCATGCACGCATTGACCTTCTCCCGCTTCGGCGGCCCCGGCGTACTTGAATGGACGTCGTTGCCCGATCCGCAGACCGCGCCGGGCGTGGCGGTCGTGCGAACACGGGCGATCGGACTGAACTTCGCCGACATCTACCGCCGCCAGGGTCGCTATCACCTGGCCGGTTCGCCGCCGTGGATCGCCGGCTACGAAGCGGCGGGCGAGATCGCGGCGCTGCATCCCGACGACAGCGGCGGACCGTGGCGCGCCGGCCAGCGCGTCGCGTTCGCCGACAGCGCATTCGCCAACGCCGAACAGGTCGCCGTGCCGATGGATCGCCTGATCGCATTGCCCGACGACATCGCCTTCGATACCGCTGCGGCGCTGATGCTGCAGGGACTCACTGCGCAGTTCCTGGTCGAGGACAGCCACGCGGCGGAGTCGGGTGAGACGCTGCTGGTGCATGCCGCCGGCGGCGGCGTCGGCCTGTTGTTGGTGCAATTGGCGGCCACGCGCGGTGCGCAGGTGATCGCGCTGGCGTCGAGCGAGGACAAGCGCCGCGCAGCCATCGCCGCAGGCGCCGCGCATGCGGTGGACTCCGGCGACGGCTGGGTCGATCGCGTGCGCGCGCTGGCGCGCGACGGCGTCGATGTTGTGTACGACTCGGTCGGGCGCACCTTGCACGACAGCCTCGCAATCGCGCGTACCGGCGGCACCGTTGTGTTCTACGGCATGGCGGCCGGAGATCCCGAGCCGGTCGATCCGCGCGTGTTGATGGATCGTTCGCTGACCCTGGTCGGCGGGGACCTGTGGAACGTGCTCACGAGCGCGCAGGCGCGGCAGCAGCGGGCCGCGCGATTGTTCGAGGCCGTGCGCGACGGTCGGCTGCAGGTCGCCATCGCCGCGCGGTTTCCGCTTCGCGAAGGCGCGCAGGCGCACGCACTGCTGGAGAGTCGCGGCATCAGCGGCAAGGTGCTGTTGCTTTCATAGTTGAAGTTCACCGGAACGTAGATGCCGCTTGAAGTGTCCCTTCTCCCGCGTGCGGGAGAGGGCCAGGCGAGGGGCTTTTGCTGTTGCCGTGCTCCGACGCCCTCAGGCCAGTCATCTCCCGCAAGCGGGCGGTGGCGATGCCGGCCCCCGCCCCCTGAACGAATCCAATCCAGCGCGCCGGGAAGCGCCCCCGCGACGAGGGGCAAGTAATATGATGGTCATCATATAAATCAGGCTCCCCATGCGCTACGACGCCACCCACAAGCAGCAGACCCGACAGCGCGTGCTCCGAGCGGCGGCGAAGGCCATCCGCAGCGAAGGCGCACATCGTGTCGGCGTGGCGGGTGTCATGCGCGAGGCCGGACTCACCCACGGCGGCTTCTACGCGCATTTCGATTCCAAGGACGCGCTGGTCGTGGCCGCGATCGAGCAGATGTTCGAAGAGTCGCTCGAGCACTGGGAACGCGAAACCCGCAGCCGCGGCGATGCCGAAGGACTGGCCGCGTACATCGACCTGTATCTGTCGGAAAAGCACCGCGACCGGCCCGGCACCGGCTGCCCGATCGCGGCGCTGGCGTGCGAGTTGCCGCGCCTGGACGTGGCGGCGCGCGAAGCCTTCGCTGCCGGCTCGCGCCGCCTGACCCAGGCGCTGTCGCAGCCGCTGTCGCGCCTGGGTCACGACGACGCCCCGGCACTGGCGGTCTCCGTGCTGGCCGAAATGGTCGGCGCGCTCGCACTGGCGCGATGCGAATCCGACCGCGTGCGTTCGAACGCCCAACTGGCGGCATCGCGAAACGCATTGCATCGACGACTCGACCTCAACCGCGAGGAGCAGCACGCATGAGCAACACCGAAACGAGCCTGATCGAGCAGGTCGGCGCGGGCCTCGACGGAATCTCGCAACTGAGGGCGTTGATCGCCTCCGGACGCAAGCCCGGCATCCTGCAATCGCTCGATTTCGAGCTGGTCGAGGTCGACCACGGTCGCGCGGTGTTCGAAGGCAGCCCCGGCGTGCACGCCTACAACCCGATCGGCGTGGTGCATGGCGGCTATGCCTCCACGCTGCTGGATTCGGCTTGCGGCTGCGCTGCGCACTCGCAACTGACGGCGCAGCAGGCCTACACGACGCTCGAACTGAAGGTCGCCTTCCACAAGGCCATCCGCCACGACACCGGTCCGTTGCGCGCCGAAGGCAAGGTGTTGTCCATCGGTCGCCGCGCCGCCTTTGCCGAAGCCCGACTCATCGATGCACGGGGCGTCCTGTACGCCTCGGCCACATCCACGCTGCTGGTGTTCGAACGACCGGCGACGTGACCCATTGCGCCAGGAACGCGCGCTTCCCTCCCCCCGACTTCCTGCCATGACCGAATCCGATCCCGTTGTCATCGTCTCCGCGGTGCGCACCCCGCTGGGCCGTTTCCTGGGCGACCTGTCGCCCGTATCCGCGTCGACGCTGGGCGCGCACGTCATTCGTGCCGCACTGGAGCGCGCCCACCTGGCGCCGGAGCGCGTCGACGAAGTGTTGATGGGCTGCGTGCTGCCCGCCGGGCAGGGCCAAGCGCCCGCACGGCAGGCGATGCGCGGCGCCGGCCTGCCCGACGCGGTCGGTGCGACCACGATCAACAAGGTCTGCGGCTCGGGCATGAAGGCGACCATGCTGGCGCACGACCTGTTGCGCGCCGGCTCGGCTGACCTGGTCGTCGCCGGCGGCATGGAGTCGATGTCCAACGCGCCGTACCTGCTCGCCAAGGCGCGCACCGGCTACCGCGTCGGTCACGACCGCATCTTCGACCATATGATGCTCGACGGCCTGGAGGATGCGTACGAGCCGGGACGCCCGATGGGCGATTTCGGCGAGGCCGCCGCCACGCATTACGGCTTCACCCGCGCCGACCAGGACGCCTACGCCGCGCAGACGCTGACGCGGGCGCGCACGGCGATCGAAAGCGGCGCGTTTGCCGACGAGATCGTCCCGGTCGCGGTGCCGGGCAAGGGAGGCGAGCGCCTGGTCGACACCGACGAGCATCCGCTCAAAGTGTCGCCGGAGAAGATTCCGCACTTGAAGCCCGCCTTCCGCGCCGACGGCACGATCACCGCCGCCAGCGCCTCGGCTAACGCCGATGGCGCCGCCGCGCTGCTGCTGACGCGTCGCTCGGTCGCGCAGCGCGAAGGCCTGCCGATCCTTGCCGAGATTCGCGGCCATGCCACGCACAGCCAGGCGCCGGCCTGGTACACCACCGCGCCGATCCCGGCGATTCGCAAACTGCTCGACCGTGTCGGCTGGACCGTGGACGAGGTCGACCTGTTCGAGATCAACGAAGCCTTCGCCGTGGTGGCGATGGCAGCGGCCAAGGACCTGGGCATCGCGGCCGACCGGCTCAACGTGAACGGTGGCGCATGTGCGCTCGGACATCCTATCGGCGCCACCGGCGCCCGCCTCATCGTCACCTTGCTGCACGCTTTGCAGCGCCGCGACCTGAAGCGCGGCGTGGCGGCGTTGTGCATCGGTGGCGGCGAAGCGACGGCCATCGCCATCGAACGTGTCGGTTGATTCCTCCCCCTAACGTCAACAGAAGGTGCATAGATGGATATCAAGAATTCCGTGGTACTGGTGACCGGCGCCAATCGCGGCCTGGGCCTGGCGTTGGTGGAAGCGCTCAAGCAGGCCGGCGCGGCCAAGGTCTATGCCGGCGCACGCAACCCGGCATCGGTGAAGAGCGAAGGCGTCACCACCGTCGCGTTGGACGTGACCTCTCCCGACAGCATCGCCGCGGCCGCCAAGGCCTGCCCGGACGTGACGATGGTGATCAACAACGCCGGCATCGCCCGCGGCGGCGTGCTGCTGTCGGATACCGGCGAGCAGGCGCTGCGCGAGGAGATGGACACCAACTTCTACGGCCCGCTGCGCGTCAGCCGCGCGTTCGCGCCTGTGCTGGCGAACAACGGCGGCGGCGCGCTGGTCAACGTCCTGTCGGTGCTGAGCTGGATCAGCATCCCGGGCACGGCGACGTACTGCGTCTCGAAGGCGGCCGCCTGGTCGATGACCAACGGCCTGCGCAACGAGCTGCGCGAGCAGGGCACGCAGGTGGTCGGCGTGCACCTGGGCCTGATGGACACCGACATGGCCGCGGGCTTCGATGCACCGAAGATCTCGCCGAAGGACGTGGCCGCGCAGATCCTGCAAGTGGTGCAGGAAGACGGCCTGGAAGTGCTGGCTGATGACACCAGCCGAGCCGTCAAGGCCAGTCTGTCCTCGCCGGACAAGGCGGCGTATCTGGCAGCGCCTGCGGCGGGAGGCTGATCCCGACGCGTTCTCATGCCGCCATTCCCGCGCAGGCGGGAAACCGGCTTGAACCGTCACGCCTGGAACCGTCACGCCTGCGAAGGCGGGAGCCATCTTGATGCCGTTATTCCCGCGAAGGCGGGAATCCACCTCTCGGTCGCGCTGCGCGGGAACGGCGAGAGGGCAGGCGCGCGAAAAAGGTGGGCAGTGGCGCTTGCTGCCTCAAGTGGCTCCCTTGCAGTAGCGCCCGCGCCGCTCCGGCGGCGCGCGCAGCACCTGCGCCACGTAGTAATCGAGCAGGCGACGTGCCAGTTCGTGCTGCGACGCGGGCACCAGCGTGCCGGCGTCGCGCACCCAGCCATCGACGCAGCGACCGGCCGCATCGTCACCGGCGGCGCACCCCAGCAGATGGTCGAATGCCACCCGGTATTGCCCAAACGCCGTGCGATCCATCGGTGCCCCGTGGCCCGGCACCAGAACCTGGAAGTCGATGGCGTCGAGCGCGACCAGGGCATCGCGCCATCCGGCCGGGCAGGCGGTGTCGAGCAATGGCGCGGGCAGCGTGACCAGGTCGCCTGCCAGCAGCACTTTAGTTGTGGGATCGAAAAGCCAGACATCCCCGGCCGTAGCCGCGTTCGCGCTGAACCCGATGCGCACGCGCCGACCCGCGATCTTGCGCTCCTCCCCGTGTTCCACGACGCGGGTCGGGATCAGCGAGTCGCGCTCGGCGATCGTTTCCATGTCGCCGCGCACGTCTGACAGTTGCGGCTCGGCGATGGCGCCGTCGTCGATCATCGCCTGCGCCTGCTTGCGGCTGTCGGCCAGGAAACCGGTCAACGCGCCGTTCACTGCATCGCTGGCAAGCACTTCGGCGTCGGGGTAGGCCTGCCGCAGCATGCGATTGCCGCTGCTGTGGTCCAGATGCCAGTGGCTGTTGACGATGGCGGCGATGTCCTCGCCGCTGGCGCGAGCATGGTCGAGCAGGCGCTGCGTGTGCTCGCGATGGCGC
>DATDBD010000176.1:0-8631 GCA_036525015.1 Lysobacter sp. | reverse complement strand
TGGTCCGCGACATAGTCCCGGCACATGGCGCCCCACATGCGGCTGCTGCTCACGATCGATTCCCATACCTGCAATGCCTCCTGCAGGCGGTTGTAGGCTTGGGCATTCTTGAAGCCCGCCGACAGCGCGACCGTTGCACCCAGCAGGAACACGATGCCCCATGGGATCGCCAGCCACTTCAGGCCGGCGAGTTGGTAGAGCGCCACCGGCGTGACGCTGAGCACCACGAGCACGTAGATCGTGCGGCGTGTCCACGCCAGGAATTCCGGGAGTTTGTACGATTTTCCGACGTGCATGAACCGCGCCTCCTGGAAGATTTTTCGGCGCGCTAGCGCGGTGGCTCGTGTTCGTGGGCTACCGCCACCACGTGATCGATGCCATTACGGAACATCTTGGCGTAGGGACAGATGCGCTCGGTATTGCGGACCAGTTCGGCGGCGAGCGCCCGGTCGACGCCGGGGAGACTGACGCGGATGTCGGCCGACAGCAGGAACAACCCGTCCACGGGGTCGCGCGCGAACGTCACCGCGGCGTTCACCACCGGGTCCGCCAGTTCCACGCCGGCCCGGCTCGCCAGCAGCATCAACGCGCCGTGGAAACAGGCGGCATAACCCGCTGCGAGCAGTTGCTCCGGGTTGCTGCCACCGCCGGGGCCACCGAGCTCGATGGGCATTCGCAGGTTCACGTCGAGGGCGCCGTCGTCCGACTTCACCACGCCCGAAGCGCGTCCGTGTCCCGCTTCGCCTCCGCTCACGCGCACGCGGCCGGTATACAGCGCCAGGGCTTCCTCGCCGTAGTACTTGTCCAGCAGGTGGGTCGGTGGTGGCTGCAACGGGCTCATGGGATCGCGGTGTCCTTGTCGTGGTGGCGGGGTGCGGCGCGGCCATACCGGCCGCTCCGCCTTCCTTGCATTTCCATGCTCACGCGGGCCAGGCGCCTATCGCTTCCTGCCTACGCGTCGCTTCCTGCCTACGCGCGCGGCGCGCTGCGCGTGTACTCGGATTGTTGGAGCCAGCGCTCCAGGTTCATGGCGCCCTGCCAGGACGGACCGGCCGGCACCAGTGTGTCGTGCTGCAACTCGGCGCCGAAGTAGCGCGCATGCGCGTCGCCGACCACGTCGCGTTTGTCCTGGATGATGCTCATGAAGCGACGCGCGAGATCGGGCATAGGCTCGCGTTCCGGCCCGGCGATCTCGACGATGCCGTTGGCCGGCGGACTCAACGCCAGTTGCGCGACCGCATCGGCCACATCCTCGGCGGCGATGGGCTGCACCAGGGCAGACGGCAGGCGCACCGTGTCGCCCTCCACACCCGACTGGATGATGCTGGGCAGGAACTCGAAGAACTGGGTCGAGTGCACGATGGTGTACGCAATCCCGGAGGCCTTGATCAGCTGTTCCTGCGCGAGCTTGGCGCGGAAATAGTCGCTGGACGACAACTTCTCGGTCCCGACCACGGACAGCGCCAGGTGATGGCCGACGCCTGCCTTGGCTTCCGCGCCCAGCACGTTGTGGCCGGCGGTCCGGAAGAACTCCAGCGGCGCCTCGCCCTGGAACGTCGGCGAATTGGCCAGATCGATCACGGTGTCGGTCCCGGCCATAGCAGTGTCGAGCCCTTCGCCCGTCAGGATGTCGATGCCCGTTGACGGCGCTGCGACGACTACGTCGTGTCCTTGCTCGCGCAGGCGCGAGACCACCTTGCTTCCGATCAGTCCGGTACCGCCGATGACGACGAATTTCATGTTCGACCTCTTTGTGTCTGCGACCACCGGCGGGAGTCCGGGGTGATGAACGAACGATAGGAGCCTGCCCTGCCCTGCAGTAGCCATCGACCCGGATGCACGGTGTTGCCTGCAGTGCACCAATCGAACGGCTCAACCAGCGGTCGCGACCGGTTCCGCGCTTGGCACGCCGACGGCAGCGGACTCGGCAACGCTGGCCATCTGAGGGGCGCAGTCCTGGTGCAGTGCGCGCACCTGCGTGGTGATGAAGTCGATGAAGGCGCGGATGCGCTTGGGCAGCTGGCGGCGGCTCAGGTAGCACAGGTAGTGGCCGCGGTCATCGGGCGCGAACTGGCCGAGGCACGCCACCAGTTCGCCGGCGCGCAGCGCATCGCAGACCTGATACGCCGGCATCTGCGCCAGGCCTTGTCCGTCCAGCAGCGTCTGCAGCATCAGGTCGTCGTCGTTGAGCACGATGTCACCCGGCGGGGTGATGCAGCGGGCGCGGCCGTCGACCTTGAAGTTCCAGCTGTCCAGGCGGCCGTTCGGCAGGCGGCGGTTGATGCACGCATGATCGTTCAGGTCGTCGACCGACGCGGGCAGCCCGTGCCGGCGCGCGTAGTCCGGCGAGGCGCAGACGATCATCTGCATGGGAATGAGCTGCTTGGCGATCACCTGGCTGTCGTCCAGCCGGCCGTCGCGGAAGGCGACGTCGACGCGGTCGACGGCCAGGTCGGCGGCGCGCTCGTCCAGCACCAGCTCGATGCCGATGCCTGGATAGCGCATTCGGAATTCAAGCATCAGCGGTGCCAGCACCTTGCGCCCGAAGCCGTGCGGCGAGCTGATCCGCAGTTGCCCGCGCGGCGGCCCATCGCGCAGGTCGCGCATCTCTTCCAGTGCCTGCAGGATGCGCTCGACGCCAGGACGGCAGTTCTCGAAGAACAGTTCGCCTTCGGCGGTGAGCGAGGTGGAACGCGTCGTCCGCGAGAACAGGCGCGCACCCAGTTGCCCCTCCAGTTTCTGCACGCTCCGGCTGACCGCCGAGCGACCGACGCCCAAGCGGTCGGCCGCGCGCGCGAAGCTGCCTTCGGTGGCGACCGTGATGAACGCCATGACGCCGGCGTAGCTGGCGGAAAAACCGGACGTCAACGCCTCCTGGCGCTCCGATGGGGTCTGAGCGGACGTGCGGATCTGGGTGATTGCGTTCATTTCGGGGGGGGCCTTTTGGGGTTCTACCAGCGCTTTACGAGGGGCAGCGCATGCTCGCGGGCGTGCTCGACATGGGCACGACAGGCGTCGGCCGGCTGGCCGATCAACCTGGCGATATCGTCGTAACTGGCCTCGAAGACTTCGTGCAGCAGGAACGCCACGCGAACCTCCGGCGCCAGCCTGTCCAGCGCGGCCGTGAACTGGTGCCAGACGCGATCGGCGCTCGAAGGCGTGGTATCGGATCCTGGGTCGTGGGGTGTCGTCATAACATCAAGGACGATCCAGCGACCCGGTCTGTGACACAGCCCGTGCATTGGTGCGCCGCGCTCAACACTGCGCGTCCGTCCGGCGATCTACCGGCACATCGCGGCGCTGCCTAAATTGGCCCACAAGCCGGACGGCATCGTGCCAACCAGCCTCCCCCACCATGAACGGAGAGTTCGTCATGAGCCAACGCCTCGATTACCAGAAGCAATCTCCCGAACTGCTCAAGAAGTTCGTCGAGTTCAGCCTGCTGACCCACAAGTCGTCGATCGAACAGTCGATCCGCGACCTGGTGAACATCCGCGCCTCGCAGATGAATGGCTGCGCGTTTTGCGTCGACATGCACATCAAGGAGGCCACCATCCATGGCGAGCGCCCCCTTCGCCTGCATCACATCGCCATCTGGCGTGAGTCGCAGTTGTTCGAGCCCCGTGAACGCGCGGCCCTGGCGTGGACCGAAGTGTTGACGCAGTTGCCTGCGCAGGGCGTGCCGGACGACATCTATGAGCGCGTGCGCACGCAGCTGTCCGAGAAGGAGATCGTCGATCTGACGTACGACATCATGGCGATCAACGGCTGGAACCGCATGAGTGTCGGTTTCCGCTCCGTGCCGGGGACCGGCGACAAGCTCTACGGGCTGGACAAGGCCGGGCTGTCCTGAGGGTCCAGCGTTCCTGATATCGATCCGCTGGACGCCGCGTGCGCCCAGCGGGCTTCGATGCATCCCCACGCCGCAGCGGAAAACACAGGAGTCACCCCATGCGCATTCACCATTCACTGAGCCTGGCCGCACTGCTGTGGTCGGGCGCTGTCGCCGCCCAGGGCCAGCAAGCCCACGACGCTCCACATCCCGTCGTCACCCCGGTCATGACCCAGGCCCTG
The DNA here is from genome assembly GCA_036525015.1 of Lysobacter sp. Classification (GTDB taxonomy): domain Bacteria; phylum Pseudomonadota; class Gammaproteobacteria; order Xanthomonadales; family Xanthomonadaceae; genus Lysobacter_J. Next base: position 4,557 of record DATDBD010000176.1, on the reverse strand, counting down.
CCCGACTATCCGGGCAAGGAAGGGCTGATTCTCACCGTCAACTACCCGCCTGGCGGCGCTTCTGCGCTTCATCACCACGACGCGAACGCTTTCGTCTACGTGCTCGAAGGCTCCGTCGTGATGGCCGTGAAAGGCGGCAAAGAGGTGACGTTGACGCCAGGACAGAGCTGGAGCGAAAAGCCTGGCGACGTGCACACCGTTTCACGCAACGCCAGCCAGACCAAGCCCGCGAAGTTCGTCGTGTTCATGCTGAAGGATGCCGGCAAGCCCGCGGTGATCCCGGGCCCCTGACCCATTACACAGGAGTCATCTCCATGCGCATCCATCCACTGAGCGTGCTTGCCCTGCTGTGGTCGGGCGCTGTCGCTGCCCATGGCCAGCAGGGCAACGACGCCCCTCCCCCCGTCGTCACGCCGGTCATGACCCAGGCACTGCCCGACTATCCGGGCAAGGAAGTGCTGACGCTCGTCGTCGAATATCCACCCGGTGGCGCCGACCCGATCCATCGCCACGACGCTCACGGCTTCATCTATGTGCTGGAAGGCTCGATCGTGATGGGCGTGAAAGGCGGCAAGGAGGTCACGTTGATGCCGGGACAGAGCTTCCACGAAGGGCCTGACGACCTGCACACGGTCGGGCGCAACGCCAGCAAGGACAAGTCCGCGAAATTCCTCGTGTTCCTGCTGAAGGACGCCGCCAAGCCTGCGGTAATCCCGGTCCCCTGACGGTACGGCACTGCGGCGACGACGCGGGGCGCCATTCGGCGGAGCATGCAGCCGTCTAACACCGCCTACTTCACAATCCCGCCTCCTAGTCCGACCTGTGGCTTGTATGGAAGGCGATACCGACACCTTCGTCCGACTGCGGCCGCGGCTTCTCGGCGTCGCCTACCGGATGCTCGGCTCCCTGGCCGAGGCCGAGGATGTGGTCCAGGACGTCTGGCTGGGCTGGAACGATGCCGAATCCAGCCAGGTGGCCGACCCCGAGGCTTGGCTGGTCACCGCCACCACCCGGCGATCCATCGACCGTTTGCGCCTTGCGCGCACCGATCGCGAACATTACGTCGGCATCTGGCTGCCCGAGCCCGTCCTCACCGAGGAAAGTCCCGCCACGCCCGAACAACTGCAGGAAGCCTCGAGCGATCTTTCCATCGCCTTCCTGACGGTGCTGGAGCGGCTGGCACCTGAAGCGCGCGCTGCATTCCTGCTGCGCGAGGTGCTCGACGCCGACTACGACGAGATCGCCCGGACCTTGGACAAGAGCGAGGCCGCGTGCCGCCAGATCGTGCATCGCGCCAAGAGCCAACTGCGCGAGGAGCGGCCACGCTATGTCGTCTCGGCCGAGAGCCACCAACGCCTGATGCGGCGCTTCGCACAAGCGTGGTCCAACGCGGACTTCCAGGCGATGAAGGCGATGATGGCCGAGTCCGCCACCCTGGTCGGCGACGGCGGCGGCATCGTCACGAGCTTTCCCAAGCCCATGGTCGGTGGAGAGCGCATCGCCCAGCTGCTGTTCGCCTGCACGCTTCGCCGCAAACACGAACTGCGCCTCGATCTGGCCTCGATCAATGGTCGCCTCGGCGTGCTGCGCTACTTCGGCGATGAACTGGAGTCGGTGCAGTCCTACGACACCGACGGCGAGCGCATCGTTCAGATCTATGTGCAGCGCAATCCGGAAAAGCTTCGACGCATCGCCGCCCAGCGGGCGCCGATTCTCGACTAGCAAAGACCTCGACTAGCAACGACGCCTAATCCTCGAAGGGCGCGTTCAACAGGACATCGACCATCGACGGCGCGCGATAGCCTGGAACGAAGCGCTCGCCGAAGTCGCGCGCGAAGTTGTCGTAGGTCGACTCTGGCCGACGCTCGCAGAGGCCGCAGACCGCTTTCGTGAACCGTTCTTTCATCTCCAGGCGCGGGAACTCCGCCACGATCCGTGCGATCTGCTCCGCCGGCACGCTGTCGTAACCCCAGCCACCCCAATCCAGCGCCACGCCCAGCGTGCACAGGGCGGCCTCGGCCTCCTTGTGCAGGCAGATCGACGGCGTGGAATTGAGCGCGATGCTGTCCCAGATCAACTGGGACCGGCGCTCATCGACGCCGAGGCCGCGGACGAAATCCCGGGCCGCATTGGCGCCTTCCACTTCGAACCGGAATGCCCCGGGCATCGCCTCCGAAAGACCGATGTCATGCAGCAGCGCGGATACCGCCAGGACTTCGGCGTCGTACGCCTCGCCCTTGCGTTCGGCGATGAACGTCGCGAACAGCCACGAACGCATCACATGATTGAACAGGTAGGGATCCGAATGTTCACGGGCGAACTCGATCGCGCGCGTCACCAGCGGCGTGTCCGGCACGGCAACGCCGGCTAGCAGGCGCTTGGGCAGCGGCGAATCGTTTTGCGGTCGCAACGTGTCTGCTTGAGGGTTATTGGACGACGGCATGGCGGCGCTCCGCTCAGGGGGACGAGTCGATCAGGTCCATGGCCTCTCGGGCAAACGAGGCCCAACACTTGGGTGTGGGGATGATCGTATTCCGTCCTTCCCGCCAAGGTAAGTCCGTCATCGGGCGCACGGTGTTGCCTGCCTGGAACCAATTCGCTCAGCTCCCCACGGCGTTCATTGATGCGCCAAGGTCAACAGCATGCGTACGCCGCCGCGTCTACCGCCTTCCGCTGGCACTTCCTATGGTGCTCCGGTCACTCATCACGGAGCACTTACGTGGATACGCTTCAAGGCAAGGTCGCACTGATCACCGGCGGCAGCAGCGGAATCGGCCTCGCGTCCGCCAAACAGTTCGCCGCACAAGGCGCACAGGTCGTCATCACCGGACGTCACAAGCAGACCGTGGACGACGCGGTCGAACAGATCGGCAACGGTGCGATCGGCCTGCTGGGCGACGTCGCCGACATCGCGCACCACGACCAGGTTGCGGCCGAGATCGTGAAGCGTTTCGGCGGGCTCGACATCTACATGGCGAACGCCGGCGTCAATACGATCAACCACTCCTCGCTGGTGTCCGAGGCGGAGTACGAAGCGCAGTTCAACGTCAACACCAAGGGCGTCTTCTTCGGCGTACAGCGGATGTCGCCGATCATGCGCAGCGGCGGCGCGATCATCATCACCGGCTCGATTGCCAGCCAGAAGGTCATGGAAGGCCATGCGGTGTATGCCGGTTCCAAAGCGGCGATCTTTGCGTTCGCACGGTCCTGGGCCATCGAACTCAAATCCCGCCGCATCCGCGTGAACGTGCTCAGCCCTGGCCCGGTGGACACGCCGATCCTGGACAAGCTGGGAATCCCGTCGGAAGACCGCGCGGACTTCGAGAAGAACGTGGCCGAATCCATCCCTTTGGGGCGCCTGGGCCTGCCGGATGAACTCGGCAGCGCCGCGCTGTTCCTCGCCTCGGACGCGAGCAGCTTCGTGACCGGAATCAACCTGTGCGTCGACGGCGGCATGTCGTTGCTATGACGCGGTGCGCTCCCGACTCCCCTACTGCCTGATTCCGTCGAGACCCTTCCGATGCGCCCGATCTTCTTCGGCAAACGCTCCAACCGAGCCACCGCTTCCGCCGGACCGAGCGATCCGTCCCGCCGCCAGTTGCTCGCATCGAGCATGGCCGCAGCGGCCATCGCCGTCATTCCCCTGTCCGCAACCCGGGCTGCGACCCGCCGCTCTCCTACCCCCGCCACGAGGAACCACGACATGCAATCGATCATCACGAAAGACGGCACCGAAATCTTCTACAAGGACTGGGGCCCGAAGGACGCCCAGCCGATCGTGTTCCATCACGGCTGGCCGCTGTCCAGCGACGACTGGGACACGCAGATGTTGTTCTTCCTCGGGCAGGGCTACCGGGTCATCGCCCATGACCGGCGTGGCCATGGACGCTCGACGCAGACCTCCACCGGCAACGACATGGACACCTACGCCGCCGACGTTGCGGCTCTGGCGTCGCACCTGGACCTGCGCGAAGCCATCCACGTCGGCCACTCGACCGGCGGCGGCGAAGCGACGCGTTACGTCGCCCAATACGGCGCCGGACGTGTCGCCAGGCTGGTGCTGATCGGCGCGGTGCCGCCGTTGATGCTCAAGACTGCCGCCAACCCGGGCGGCCTGCCGCGCGATGCGCTCGACGGTCTTCGCAGGGACTTGGCCGCCAACCGCGCCGGCTTCTACTGGAACTTCCCGGTCCCGTTCTACGGCTACAACCGACCCGGCAACCCGCTCTCCGAGGCGGTGCGGATGAACTGGTGGCGCCAGGGCATGGCCGGCGGCGCCAAGGCGCACTACGACTGCATCGCCGCCTTCTCGGAAACCGACTTCACCGAAGACCTCAAGCGCATCGAAGTGCCCACGCTGGTGATGCACGGCGATGACGACCAGATCGTGCCCATCGCCGATTCGGCGATGCTCTCGTCCAAGTTGCTGCGCAATGCCACGCTGAAGGTCTACCAGGGCTTCCCGCACGGCATGTGCACGACCCATGCCGAAGTGATCAACCGCGACCTGCTCGCATTCCTGCGCGGCTGAGGGTCGTTCCGTGCCGGCGATGGCTC
>DATDBD010000175.1:0-3120 GCA_036525015.1 Lysobacter sp. | reverse complement strand
GCATCATATGCAGCCCCGCCCGAATAGCTCAGCCGGTTAGAGCACTTGACTGTTAATCAGGGGGTCGTTGGTTCGAGTCCAACTTCGGGCGCCAGATTTGAAACAAAAAGGCTCGCCATCAGGCGGGCCTTTTTGTTGTGCCCGACTCCGACGCTGCTCGGCCGATCACAGGCGCTCGGTCACCGTCCATGGACGCACTCAGATGCCGCTGTCGGCGTAGGCATGCCCTGGCGCATTCGGCCAGTGTTGGACAGTATCAAGGCCGTTGCCTTGGCCGAGCCGCGTCCATCGCAGAGCGTGAAGGTCACGTTCGAGCCGGCGTTCCCGCCGTTGGGTTGGATGACCAGACGGGTACGTCCCGAGGTCGATATCAAATGCACTCCACCTTCCAGTGGGGGGCTGCGCCGGACCAGGGTCTCGTTTGCATCGCGGGTACGGTCGCCGTCCAGATCGGCGAATACGATCCAGCCGCGGCTCCAGTCCACACTTCCACTGCAAAGTTCCATCCCGGCACTGGAGCAGATCACTGTCTCGGTGCCGGTGATCGTGGCGTGGCGGCCGGCGTCGACGAAGGTTTCCACCATGGCGGCCCGTACGATGCCGTGGCTCACGGCAGCACGGGCATCGGTGAAGGTCGGTATGGCTACAGCGAGCAGCACGGCGGCCACCGCAAGCGCAATGACCACCTCGAACAGCGTGAAGCCGGCATCCTTGCGGCTCATATTGATCAGTCCTCCTGAGAGGAGTCAGGTTGGGGGCTTAACGGGCTCGGGCGGCATCGGTTCAGGCTTTAAGGCGGGGTAGGAAAACTCGCCTGAGCCCCCATCTTGTTGGCCGACTACACTGTCGGATTGCCCCGCATTGACCCCGATGAACGACATCGACCAGCCCGCCGGATTCCAGCTCGTTGCGCCTTATCAGCCCGCAGGCGACCAGCCGCAGGCGATCGTTCGGCTGGTCGACGGGTTCGAGAACGGCCTGTCGGCGCAGACCATCCTGGGCGTCACCGGATCGGGCAAGACCTACACCGTGGCCAACGTCGTCCAGGCGGTGCAGAAGCCTACTTTGGTGATGGCGCCCAACAAGACCCTGGCGGCGCAGCTGTACGGGGAGTTCAAGGCGTTCTTCCCGCACAACGCGGTCGAGTACTTCGTCAGTTACTACGACTACTACCAGCCCGAGGCCTACGTACCATCGAGCGATACCTTCATCGAGAAGGACAGCTCGGTGAACGAGCACATCGAGCAGATGCGACTGTCGGCGACCAAGGCACTGCTCGAACGCCGCGACACCATCATCGTGTGCACCGTTTCGGCGATCTACGGCCTGGGCGATCCCAACGAATACTTCCGCATGGTGCTGCACATGGTGCGCGGCGAGCGCATCGACCAGCGCGAACTGATCCGCCGCCTCACCGAGATGCAGTACACGCGCAACGACACCGAGTTGCGTCGCGCCACCTATCGCGTGCGCGGCGAAGTGATCGACGTGCATCCGGCCGAAAGCGACTCCGAAGCGCTGCGGATCGAGCTGTTCGACGGCGAGATCGAGCAGTTGACCGTGTTCGACCCGCTCACCGGCGAAACCCTGCGCAAGGTGCCGCGCTACACGATCTACCCCGGTTCGCACTACGTCACCACGCGCCGTACCGTGCTCGACGCGATCGAGACGATCAAGTCCGAGCTTCGCGAACGGCTCGAGCAGTTGTATTCGCAGAACAAGCTGGTCGAGGCGCAGCGCCTGGCGCAGCGAACTCAGTTCGACCTGGAGATGCTGGCCGAGGTCGGCTACTGCAACGGCATCGAGAACTACTCGCGGCACCTGACCGGCCACATGCCGGACGAGCCGCCGCCGTGCCTGTTCGACTACCTGCCGCCGGATGCGCTGCTGGTGGTCGATGAGTCGCACGTGACCGTTCCGCAGATCGGCGCGATGTACAAGGGCGACCGCTCGCGCAAGGAGACGCTGGTCGAATTCGGCTTCCGTCTTCCCTCCGCGCTGGACAACCGGCCGTTGCGGTTCGAGGAGTGGGAGGGTCGCTCGCCACGTGCGATGTTCGTCTCGGCCACGCCGGGTCCGTACGAGTTGCGCAAGTCCGAGGACCAGATCGTCGAGCTGGTCGTGCGTCCGACCGGCCTGATCGACCCGGAGGTCGAGATTCGTCCGGTCGGGACGCAGGTCGACGACGTGCTGGGCGAGATCCACGACCGCGTGGCGATGGGCGACCGCGTGTTGATCACCACGCTGACCAAGCGCATGGCCGAGAACCTCACCGAGTACCTGGGCGAGCACGGCGTGCGCGTGCGCTACCTGCACTCGGACGTGGACACGGTCGAGCGCGTGGAGATCATCCGCGACCTGCGCCTGGGCAAGTTCGACGTGCTGGTCGGCATCAATCTATTGCGCGAGGGCCTGGACATGCCGGAGGTATCGCTGGTGGCGATCCTCGATGCCGACAAGGAAGGCTTCCTGCGTTCGGCCGGCTCGCTGATCCAGACCATCGGCCGCGCCGCGCGCAACGTGCGTGGCAAGGCGATCCTCTACGCCGACCGCATCACCAATTCGATGCAGAAGGCCATCGACGAAACCGACCGCCGCCGGCAGAAACAGGTCGAGTACAACACCGAGCACGGCATCACGCCCAAGTCGGTGGCCAAGCCGATCGTGGACATCATGGAAGGCGCGCGCGCCGAACCCGGCGAGGTGGGCAAGGGCCGAGGCAAGGGCAAGCGGGTCGCCGAGAGCCTGGCCGATTACGCCAAGCTCAGCCCCAGCCAGTTCGCCGCCCGGGTCAAGGCGCTGGAGCAGCAGATGTATCAGCACGCCCGCGACCTGGAGTTCGAGGAGGCCGCGGCCGTGCGCGATCAGTTGCGCCGCCTGAAGGATGCGGGATTTGCCGCCTGATTCTGAATCGGCGGCGTACGGAGCACGCGAAAGGGCACCGCGAACGCTGGAGCCGACGGGATTTTTCGCTCCGACTGTTGATGCCGGCGAGCCGACGGGCTAAACTGCGCGCCCCTCGTCGAGCAATCTCTGACGACGAAAGGGCGGTTAGCTCAGCGGTAGAGCACTACCTTGACATGGTAGGGGTCACAGGTTCGAACCCTGTACCGCCCACCA
>DATDBD010000174.1:0-7991 GCA_036525015.1 Lysobacter sp. | reverse complement strand
GCGGCGGTCTTGCAGACGCGTTCCTTGCGGTTGCTGCCGAGAACGGGTCGGCGCTCGCAGACCATGCGCTCGTCCGCGCTGTTGTTGGCGACGGACGCGATCCATTCGAGCGTGTTGAACACTTCGGTTCTCTGCTGCTCGCTGAGGTCGTTGGTGGATTGCTTGCCCTCGAGCATGTGCAGCATGCGCGACTGCTTCTGCAACAGCTCGTTCCGGTCCGAAGCGGACAGGTCGTCGTACGGGGCCTTGCGGGCCTCGACGTCGTCGCGGATCTCGGCCTGCTGGGTACGGATATCGTCGATCAACAGCACGCTGCGGTCGACGGACGCGAACGCCGCGGTCGACGCCAACAACAGCGAAAGTACGAAAGCACTTGTCTTCATGGCAACCTCGGGGCGGGGGATTGTGACTTAAGTAAGAAATTACCCTTACCGGACCCAGGTCACAATATGTCCACTTGGGGGGGCTGCGCCGCGTTCAGGCCCGAACCGACTGCCAAAATGAACAAAAAAGGGCGGCCGTGAAGGCCGCCCTTTTTCGGTACCAACGAGGCGGTTCAGCGCTGGCCGAACGGGTCGTGGGTTTCCATACGGTCACGTGCCTCCTCACGAAGGCGACGATCCTCCGCGACGGTGCGGCAAACGCGGGTCATGCGGGTGCTGCCGAGCACCTTCTCGCGGTGGCAGACCATGCGTTCGTCGTCGACACCGTTGATGGCCGCCTCGATCCACTCCAGCGTATTGAACGCTTCGACGCGCTGCGGTTCGGTCAGATCGTCAGTGCTGGTCTTGCCTGCGAGCATTTCCATCAGGCCTGCCTGCTTGGAAAGCAAGTCGACGCGCTTGGAGGAGGGCATGTCCTTATAGCGGCCCGTACCCGCGATCACGCCTTCACGGATCTGCACCTGCTGCTCGGTGATGGCGGCAATGGACAGCGGCTTGCGATCGGCGGCATGCGCCGTTGCGCCAGCGGAAATAACCACGAGCAACACACTCAATAAAAACGAACGCATCCCTGAAAACCCCCTGTCGTTGGATATGAACCTTGATGGCCAGCCCACATTAAGCGGCCGAGCCTAGCCATGTCATGTGCCGGGCGGACCACCTTCCGACCCAGCCAGATGCCGGAACTCATGGGCTCCCGGCCACCGCCCAAACGACCCCGGCCGGGTCGAGTTCGGCCGTTTCCATCACCTCGCCGCGCCAGCCAAAGCCGCAGATCGCCAGTGCGCCCTGGTGTACGTGATCGAGGCCGAACGCCTTCTCCAGCTCGACCTCGTTGATGGCGCCAGTGATGAAGGCCCCCAGCCCCGCTTCGGTCGCGGCCAGGTAGAGCGTCTGCGACAGGTGCCCGGCCTCCAGCGCGACCACGCGGTAGCCCTTGGCGTGGTGGCGGTACTTCCAGAACGTGCGATCGAAGCGTGGCGACAGCAGCACCATCACGTGCGCGTCGGCGAACCAGTGCTGCTGGGCGACCATGTCCATCATGAACTCGCGCAGCGACTTGTCGGGCGCGCCGAGCGGCTCCAGCGCGTGCTGCTGCGCCTGGTAGTGGTACAGCCCCGGCGCGACGCCCTCCACGTGCTGGACGATCAGGTAGCACTCCATCGGATGCAGGCCGCCGCCGGAGGGCACGTTCTTCTTCAGGAACACGGTGTCCTCGCTGACCCGCACTTCCGCCTGCGCGGCGAACACGCGCTGCAGCAGTTGCGCGAACAGATCGAACGGCAGCTTGCGGCCTGCATCGAAATTGCGGCAGGTGACACGACGGGCGAGCAGGTGGTCGAAATCGTTCGGGGCGATACGCGGGAGCGGCAGCCGGCCGGCTTCCTCGCTGCGTGCCGCGGCCTCGACCGGCGGCGCTCCGAGCACCTCACGCATCTGCGCGGCGGTCTCGGTGCCGCTGTCCTTCATGTTCTGCACGGCGTCCACTTCGCTCCAGCGCGTGAAGGCGTGCAGCGTCGCGGCCAACGGGTGCCAGTAGGTGTCGCGCAGGGCTTCGTCGCGGGCGCGCATGGCGGCGTGGCGCTCGTCGTTGGCGATGAGCAGGCCTTCCTTGAGTAACCGCTTCAGTGCTGCCGGCGGGTATCCGACCAGCGACGCGGCATCGACCCATTGGCTCGGACTCAGGGCGCCAAGCAGTTCGCGCTCGACCTCATCTATCTCGATCTCGGCCCCCACGTGGGGCGCCAGGGCCAGCCAACAGCGCTCTCGCCGCAGCCCATCTCCGCCGGACATCAGCACCCCCAGGTCGAAACTGATCTCCTCTCGCGGCTCGATGTATAGCACCGCACATCTACGAACTTGCATTCACTTCCCCTTGGCCGATTTGGCGTCCTCCCAAGCTTGCCTCGATGGCTGGACATCGGAGATGGCCGTTTGCTCGCGTGGCAGCGGCGACCTCGGAAACGAGCCGCCCTAATTGTGGGACTGCCGTCACAAGGATAGATTCCCTTGAACCGCCTTGCACAGGCACAACCAGGGGGAAAGGGGAATGGCAAAGACAGCACCACTCGATCCGAAGATCGCGGACAAGTTGTTGGATCTGCTTAGCACAGACGACGACTTCCGCGACCTGTTCCAGAAGGATCCGCAGGTCGCACTGCAGCAAGTTGGCTATTCCGGAGGGACGGCTTCGGCCACAAGCAAGGCATCATCGGCGCCGTCGTTTGCGGCATGTTGCCGAGTCGACACCCTCGCCTCAAAGGAGGTAATCCTTGCGGCAAGAAGCGAGATCAAGAAGATGCTGACGAGCGGCTTGGCTTACACCACGCCTCAGTTGGATGCGACCACCGCAGCCGAGTAACGCTGTTTCAAATGATTCGGGAGAACTTCAGCCGGCCAGAGCCGGCTGAAGTCTTTCAGAGCTTGCCTGGCTTCTGTCGCTCTACCGGAACGTGCCAGCAACTCGGCATCCCGCAACACGGAAAGATTGCTGTCGGCCACATTCAAAGCCTGCAGGCAATGCCCGAACCCCAGTTCGATGTACGCCAAACCCCGCCGGCGCGCCAGCCAGCGTGACTGATCCAAGGCCAGTTCGATTTGCCCCGCGTCCGCGTACGCTTCGCGAAGGGCGACGCGCGTCTGATATCGCTCATACCCCGTCAGAAGCGGCTTCAGCAGTTTGATTGCCTCAAGCGGCCGCCCAGCGAGTCGAGCATCCTCCGCTGTCACTACGGTACTGAGCTCGACGACGGTCGGAAACGCCATCAGTTCGGCGCGAGGCTTGAGCTCGGCCAGCACACTCCGGGCAAGCGTTGGCTCGCCTAACCGCTGCGAAAAGAGCGCCGCCGACAACGCAAGGCCCGCGTCATCCAGTGCGTCTGCGTCGGAAGGCTGACCGAGCGCGGATAGCGCCTTATCGGCAGCAATGCGAGCGCTCCGGATCGCCGCTGCATCATCCCCAGCCAACCACGCGGATACTCCAGAAGGAAGGAAGAACACTCGACCTACCAGACCGCTCTCGTCTTCAACCAATCGCAGCGCCGCTTGCGAGCCAGTCCTGGCGTCGAGCCATCGCGCCCGGTCGACTGCAATGCTGATGCGCTCGAAGTAAGCATATGGGTCGTCGGCGGAAATTTTGCTCATGAAGCGCTCTGCACTCACGAAGTTGCGTTGCGCCGCCTCCACGGCAGCACGGCGACGCATGCTGTTGTCGAAACCGCGAGCCAGCGCTTCATCGAAAGCACGAGTTGCCAACGCGTACTGCTCCATGCCTAAACGAGCCCTTCCCTGCGCGTCATATCCAAGAACAGCCAATTCGTTTTGCGGAGCAGTGTTTCGTTGAGCAAACGGGAGCGCCTCCTCAAAACGATTCCTCGTGAAAAGGCCCGTAGCTGCGTTCCCCTGGGCTGCCCAGAAATCCGGATAGAGAGTGGCAAGCTCCTGCCAATTGCCGAGCGCGTCGGCGGGCGCCTCGAACTCGGCCGTCCAGGCATCAAGGTACATCGCGTCCCGGGGGGCAAGATGTCCGCGCAACGCCTGAGCACGACGCAAAGGTTCAACTGCAGCCGGGGCATTCACGGCGGCAAGTTGCGCGCGCATCTGCCCTATCCAGGCCAGGGCAAACTGGGGGTCGAGTTGAGTTGCCCGCACATACAGCTGCAGGGCTTCGGCGAACTTGCCCTGCCCCAATACTTTCTGCGCCAATGCGTACGCGCGCAACGCATCAAGGTTCTTCGTCGCCACCTGGGGAAGTGGCGCGGAGTCCTGTTCAATAGACTTGATCGCTTCGCCGAGCTCTTCACGCAACGCAGCAGTAACGGCGTCGATTGAATCCAACGTGGATGCAGCGCCGACACCGTCGGCCGACTCGGAATAAACCGTTGTTTGACTATGCGGATCGATCACCTCCGCACTGACGCGCACTCTGCCCCCCACCTCCGATACCGTCGGCAGGATCACCGCGCGCGCACCATCGCGCAGCGCGATCTCCGAGGCGATGGCGCGGTCGAGCACCGTATCGGGCTTGCGCTGCATTCGTGACAGCGTGTCGCGCGCCTTCAGGTCGCTCAGCACATTGACGTAGCGAGACTGCTCCAGACTGATGCGGAACGCCTGCTCCAGCGAGTCGTCGAGCACGCTCTGGCCGGTGAGGTTGCGCAGGTCGGCGACGACCACCCAGTCGCGCTGGTTGAAGGCGATGGCCGGCTGCGGACGGGTGACGAACCATACGCCCACTCCCACTACCGCCAGCAAGGCCACTTCAGCCACCAGCGCGGCAGGGCGACGCCACAACGGAGTGTCGCGCCAGGCCTTGGGCGAGTTGGGCGGTGCACGCAATGGCGCGATGCCGGGCTCGCCGACTTCGAAGATGTATTGCGATTCGGGCACGCCCTTGAAACGCCAGCGGCCCAATGGTTTCCAGATCAGGTGCTGGCCGCGCTCACCGAGTTCGCGCGCGGCGCGGTGTGCCAGCGGCTCGGCGACGGCCGACAACAGGATCTGCCCGGGCCGCGCCATCGACATCAACCGCGCCGCCATCGGCTTGGCCAGGCCTTCCACTTCCAGCGGCTTGGAGCCCAGGCGCACGGCCGCGTCGCTGTTGCGCCAGGTCAGCACTTCGCCGACATGCAGGCCGGCGCGTGCGCGCAGCTCCAGCTTGCGCGACTGCCCCAACACCTGCAGTGCACGCTCGTAATCGAGCGCGAAGCCAAGGCCGTCGATCGGGCGTTCGAACAGCAGCAGCAATCCGTCGGAACGGTCGATCAGGCGCCCGCGCCATTGCTGCTGCAGTTGCAGGACCAGGCCGTCGTGCTCGCGGAACAATTCGGCGGCGGCGACGTCGCCGATACGTTCGACCAGTGCGGTCGAATCGCACAGGTCGGTCAGCAATAGCGTGCGCAGCTGCGGACCATCGGCGATGGTGCGTTGCGCGGCCTCGTTCATCGCTTACACCGGGGCCTGTGTCGAATCGTGCCAGTGCACGCGGTCGCCGCCGTCGCGCTTGGCGCGGTAAAGCGCACTGTCGGCGTGGATGTACCACTGGTCCCAGTCGCCATCGGGATCGAGCAGGCAGGCGCCGATGCTGACCGGACAGATCAGCGGTGGCGCCTGGCGCATGGCGGCCAGGCTCTGCATCGAGCCGACGATGTAGTCGATGTAGCGGGTGACGTCCTCGCGGCGATCGGCCGCGACCAGCAGGCAGAACTCGTCGCCGCCGAGTCGGCAGGCCAGGTCGTAGGGACCGGCGACCGAACGCAGGATGCTGGCCACGCTCTGCAACACACGGTCGCCAGCGGCGTGGCCGTGTTCATCGTTGACCTGCTTGAAGCGGTCGCAGTCGAGCAGCAGCAGGCCGCCGCCTGGCACTCCGCCGACCGAGCGCGTTTCCTGCAGGAACATCGACAGGCCGCGGCGGTTGTACAGGCCGGTGAGCTCGTCGGTACGGATCAGCTCTTCGGTGCGGTTGAGGCGGTGCGTGGTGGTGCGCAGGTTGTCGAGCGCGGCCTGCAGGTCGTGGTTGCGGCGACGCAGGCGGCGGATCAGGCTCTGCTCGTTGGTGACCACGCGCATGATGGCGCGACGCAGGAAATACGAGACACGCGCGGGGTCGCGATCGACCAGGCGTTCGAACTCTTCATGACGCAGTTCGACCAGCAGGCCATCGCTGGCGGCGATGGCGTCGGCGCTGCGGGCGTGGTCGCCGACCAACAGGCCCAGTTCGCCGAAGAATTCACTCGGCCCCAGCCGCTTGCTGACCAGGTCGTCGCCGAAGTCCAGATCGACCGATCCCTGCGCGATGACGAACATGGTGGTGCCCAGTTCGCCGCGGCGGAACAGCACCTGCCCGGCATCGACCCGGCGCATTCGGCCGAGTTCGGCGAACAGGTCGAACTCATCGCTGGTGAGCGCGGTGCCCGCGATGTCGCGCGGCGACGCGAGCGTGGTCGACGTCTTCTGGTCCGCTTGGTCCATGGCCTGCATGGCCGCGGTTGCTTGCTTCATTCCACGACCCCGAAAAACGTGGCGAACGGCAGGATACACCGGCCACCATGGCAACGGGATGGTGATAGCGATGCGGACCGGGCAGCGTGGCTTACGCCCGCGCATGCGTGGACGAAGCGGCGTTGCGCACCTCGTGAAGACGCCCGGCTGCCCGCCCCCCGCCCAACCCTCCCCCGCGCGCGGGAGAGGGGGTTTTTTGGTGTCAGGCCGCGGCGGCGCGTTCGTGGAACTGCTCTTCCTCGGTCGAGCCCTTCAGCGCGACGGTGGAGGACTGCCCGCCCTGGATGGTCTGGGTGACCGCATCGAAATAGCCGGTGCCGACTTCGCGCTGGTGCTTGACCGCGGTGAAACCCTTTTCAGCCGCAGCGAACTCGGCTTCCTGCAACTCGACGAAGGCGCTCATCTGGCGGCGGGCATAGCCGTGGGCCAGGTTGAACATGCCGTAGTTGAGGCTGTGGAACCCGGCCAGGGTAATGAATTGGAACTTGTAGCCGTAGGTCGCCAGTTCCTTCTGGAAGCGAGCGATCGTGGCGTCGTCGAGGTTCTTCTTCCAGTTGAAACTCGGCGAGCAGTTGTAGGCCAGCAGCTTGCCGGGGAACCTGGCATGGATGGCCTGGGCGAACTTGCGGGCGAACTCCAGGTCGGGCTTGCCGGTCTCGCACCACACCAGGTCGGCATACGGTGCGTACGCCAGGCCCCGGCTGATCGCCTGGTCGATGCCGTTGCGGGTCTTGTAGAAGCCCTCGACGGTGCGCTCGCCGGTGGTGAACGGCCTGTCGTTGTCGTCGACGTCGGAGGTGATGAGGTCGGCGGCTTCGGCGTCGGTGCGCGCGACGATCAGCGTCGGCACGCCCATGACGTCGGCGGCCAGGCGTGCAGCGACCAGTTTCTCGATTGCTTCGCGTGTCGGCACCAGCACTTTGCCACCCATGTGGCCGCACTTCTTGACCGAAGCAAGCTGGTCTTCGAAATGCACGCCGGACGCGCCGGCCTCGATCATGCCCTTCATCAGCTCGAAGGCGTTGAGCACGCCGCCGAAGCCGGCTTCGGCGTCGGCCACGATCGGCTGCAGGAAGTCGATGTCGCCCGAACCTTCCGCGCACTGGATCTGGTCGGCGCGCAGCAGCGTGTTGTTGATGCGGCGCACGACCTGCGGCACCGAGTTGGCCGGGTACAGCGACTGGTCCGGATACATTTCACCGGCGATGTTGGCGTCGGCGGCGACCTGCCAGCCCGACAGGTAGATGGCCTTGAGACCGGCCTTGATCTGCTGCATGGCCTGGTTGCCGGTCAGCGCGCCGAGCGCGTTGACGAATGGTTCGCTGTTCAGCGAATTCCACAGCTTGCTGGCGCCGAGTTTGGCGATGGTGTGCTCGACCGGCACGGTGCCGCGCAGCCGCACCACGTCGTCGGCACAGTAAGGACGGGCGATACCGGCCCAGCGCGGATGGGTGGCCCATTCGTGGCGGAGTTGTTCAGCGGTCGGCAGTGCGGTGTTCATGGCGGCGTTCCTTTCTCGATATCGGTTGGAAAGACAGCGGACTT
>DATDBD010000173.1:0-8697 GCA_036525015.1 Lysobacter sp. | reverse complement strand
CGGCGCAAGGCCGCCGCGCGGGAAGGACGGTCAGTAGTTCGCGTTGAAACCGACCAGGTGGCAGGCGATGCCGATGAACAGCAGTGCCAGGGACGCTGCGGCCAGGACGATGCTCCACAGCTTGGCCCACCACGAACGCTTACTGCGCAGCACGGTCCACGCGTTCCACAACGCGATGGCCGCGCCGATCGGCAGGAGGAGCGTGGTCAGGACGCGCATCGCGACGACCATGCCATCCTTGCTCGGCGACATCATCGCCAGGTCCGACATCATCACGAAGATCATCGCGATCATGCCGCCCACCGAAACGAGCACGGCGAGCGAGGCGATGCGACTCCAGCGATGCGCGCGCGCATCGGCGCCCGACAGCGGATAACGCACGCCGTAGTGGCGGCGCACCAGGGCCGACGCCGGCCAGGCGAGCACGGTCAGCAGCAGCGCGGCGAGGTTGCCGAACAGCAGCGTCATGAACACCGCCGGGGTCTGCCACCATGCGGCGCGCTGGAACACCATGATCGAGGCAATGGGCTCGGCGCTGAAGCGGGTCACGTGGCCGTCGACGACGTCGGCGGCGAGGCGGTCGCCACTGTTGGTGTCCTGCCACACGAACGGCGCGATCTCACGCCACTTCTTCGGCGCGCCGCTGTAGCCGGCGAGCATCGGCACGCTGATCGTGCCGTCCTCGTTCACACTGACCTTGGTCTGGCCGATGGTGTACACGAGGTTCATGAAGTTCGAATCGGCGCGGCGGCTGCTGTTGTAGCTGCCGGCGATCAGCTGGGCGTGCTGCTTGGCGGTGGCGGCGTCGATGCCCTTCGCTTCGTTCGGCGGGCCCGGCAGGTAGCGGTTCACGAAGCCGGTGACCAGACCGTCGCGGATCAGGCGGGCGCTGCCGTCCTTGCCGCTGCTGTTGGTCGATACGTAGATGCCGATGTTGTCGTCGAGGAACAACTGCAAGTCGCTGTGGAACCACTGCGTATCGCCGCCGTGCGCGATCGCGCGGTGGCCGTTGGCGGTGGTTTCGTAGAAGCCGAGCATCATCTTGTTGAGCGGGCCGACCGAGGCCTGCCCGGTCCCGTGCATCTCGCGCGCGGTCTCGTCGCGCAGGATGCGCTGGTCGCCAAACGCGCCGTTCTGCAGGTGCGCGATCATGAAGTTGGCCATGTCGGCGCCGGTCGACGCCAGGCTGCCAGCGGGCGCGAGGTTGATGTACTCGTACGGCTTTTCCTTGCCCTCCGACGCCGTCTTGTAGCCCTTCGACGTCATCGCCAGCAGGTTCTTCTGGATCGGCTGGCTGAAGGTGGAGTGCTGCATGCCCAGCGGCGCGAAGATGTGTTGGGCGATGTACTGGTCAAACGGCTGGCCCGACACGCGCTGGACGATGTAGCCCGCGAGCGCCGTGGCGTAGTTGGAGTACGCGGGCGTGGTGCCCGGCGCGTACACGCGTTCGGGGATCCAGTGCTTGAGGGTCGCGTCGAGCGGCAAGATCTCCTTCTCGTCGTTGGCGATGAGGCCACGGATCACCTCTTCCATGCCCGTGGTGTGGGTCATGATGTTGCGCAAGGTGACCGGCTTGCCCTGGTAAGGCGGGATCGTGAAATCGATGTACTTGTTGACGTCTTCGTCGAGGTTCAACTTGCCCTGCTCGACGAGCTGCATCACGGCGGTCCAGGTGAACAGCTTGGACGTCGAGCCCGGGCGGAAGAGCGTGCCAGCCGGATCGACCGGCGCGCGCTTGGCCAGGTCGGAGTAGCCGTAGCCCTTCTGCAGCAACACCTTGCCGTCCTTCACCACGACGACGACCGAGCCGGCCACGTCGGTCTGCTCCAGGGCGTACGGCATGAAGCCGTCGAGCCAGGCTTCCAGGTCGGCCGCGCTGAGGCGGTCAGCGGCGGTGGCCGGCGGCGCTACCGAGTCCGCCGGAGCCGTCGGAACGGGCACCTGGGTGGGCGCTACCGCAGGGCCTTGGCCGGCCGCCGGCGCGACTGCGGATGGCTCGGCAGCCACTGCCGGAACGGCCAGGACCATCGCCAGCAATGCCGAACACATCGGACGCCAGCGGATTGGATGCTTCTTCAATGGACTTCCCCCAAAGCAGTGGATACGGAATCGGTGCCAGGCTGGCACCACGCGCAGAGACTGACCGACCTTTTCCGAAATAATGATCCTGATTAGAGAATTGTCAACCTGTTCCGGTCGTTTCCACCTAGAATAGGCAGTAGACGGTCTCGAGGCCGCCCCGGAACCGGGAATCCCCACCCCGGCCTTTGCAGGAGCATCACGGAATGACATCGCAGCACCCGACCATCGGCAGCCTTTTGCGCGCCCTGCGCGCCCGCAACGACTGGACGCTCAAGGAAATGAGCCAGCGCTGCGGCATCCCGCTGTCGACTCTGTCCAAGGTCGAACATGACCGCCTGAGCCTGACCTACGACAAACTGCTGCAGATCAGCCAGCGCCTGAACATCCGCATGTCGGAGCTGTTCGCAGAGCACGACAACGTTCCCGAGCCAGCGGTGACGGCGCGTCGCAGCATCGGCCGGGTCGAGGACGCGGTGCGGGTCACCACCCCCAACTACGACTATTTCTACCTGTGCCCCGAATTGCGCCGTAAGCGCATGATTCCGGTGGTGACGCGGGTGCGCGCCAAGAGCATCGAGGAATTCGGCGAACTGGTGCACCACTCCGGCGAGGAGTACATCCACGTGCTCGAAGGCCGCGCCGAGGTGCATACCGAGTTCTACGACCCGATCGTCCTCGAGGCCGGCCAGTCGGTCTACATCGACTCCAACATGGGCCACGCCTACATCGCGGCGGAAGGGTGTGAGGAGGTCGTGCTGCTGGGCGTGTGCTCCAGCGCCGACGACCAGCTGATGGAGTCGCTGCTGCACATGCACGGCGAGAGCGGCAAAGTCGCCGCGAAGTGAGCGTGGGCCGCCGGTTGCCTGGCAATCCGGCGGCGGCATATAGGAGGAATGGAAGGCGAGCGCGTCGCAGTCGATTCGGCGCCTCGCGCCGGCAGCCTCATTCCTCCGGCGGCGGCTGCAGTTTCACCGACAGCTCCTCCAGTTCGGCGATCACCGCTTCCAGCGCGTCGTGGAATTCGCCCTGACGGATCATCAGGTCCTCGATCTTGCCCGCCTGCTTCAGCTTGGAAAGCTCACCATCGAACAACAGCCACTGCGTGGTCAGCAGTTCCACGTAGTTCTTGGAGTAGTGCCGCATCTCCTTGAGCTGGGTCACCGTGTCGTTCACATGATCGAAAGCGGTCTTGGTTTCCGCGGTCATGACGGCCTCCTTCCTGCAAGGTGCCCGTTGAGGGTACCCCCGCAAAGCTGGCCGCCCATGTAACGACGGCGGAAAGGTCCTGTTCGTTGTGAAGGAATTGGCAAGACGCCATGAGCGGCGGGGTGCGATCTCCTTGCAATGTCGCCTTCACGCGAACCATGTAGCGGACGGATTCAGCGCCTGGTCCGCGCCAGGGGACATCCGCCCAGGGTGACATCCGCGCCAGGGTGACATCCGCCTGTCACTCAAAGGTCGCAATCATTCGCGCCGGGGATCCGCCCCCTGCGAGCCTGCCCATGCACGTGCTGATGTTGTCGGACGTCTACTTTCCCCGGGTCAACGGCGTTTCGACATCGATCCGCACTTTCGCCAAGGTGCTGCTGAAGCTGGGCCACCGCGTCACCCTGGTCGCTCCGGACTACGCAAGCAGCAGCGCACAGGCTGCGTTCGACGCAGAACTGGGAGACGGCTTCGAGGTCATCCGGCTCGACGCGCGCACGATTTTCTTCGATCCCGAGGATCGCCTGATCACCTCGCGTGCGCTGCGCGAGTGCTTCGCGTTGCTCGCCGACCGCAAGTGGGACGTGGTGCATGTCCACACTCCATTCCGCGCCCACCAGCTCGGCGTCCGCCTGAAGCGCGCCCGCGGGCTCAGGGTGGTGGAGACGTATCACACGTACTTCGAGGAGTACGCGGCGCACTACCTGCCGTGGTTGCCAGCCGGGATCCTCAAGTACGTCGCCCGCGCCGCGTCACGCAAGCTGTGCGGCGACGTCGACCATCTGATCGTCCCCACCGAGGAAATGGCAGACGTGCTGTGCGAGTACGGCATCACGACGCCATCCACCGTACTGCCGACCGGCGTGGATCTGGGCGAGTTTTCCGGCGGCGACGGCGCGGCGTTCCGTCGCGCGCATGGCATCGGGCACGACCGCCCCGTACTGGTCACGGTCAGCCGGCTGGCGATCGAGAAGAACATCGAGTTCCTGCTGCGTGCGGTGCGTTTGCTGGTGGGCGAGTTTCCAGACCTGCTGTTCCTGGTGGCCGGCGAAGGTCCCGATGCCAACCGCCTCAAGGCGCTCGCAACCACACTGGGCCTTGAGCGGAACACGCGCTTCTTCGGTAACCTCGATCGACGCAGTGCGCTGCTCGACTGCTATCGCGCGGCGAGCGTGTTCGTGTTCGCCTCGCCGACCGAGACACAGGGCCTGGTGTTGATCGAGGCGATGGCACTGGGCGTTCCCGTCGTGTCCACCGCCGTGATGGGAACGGCCACCGTGCTGCGGGGAACCCGCAGCGCGGTCACCAGCGAGCCCGACGTCGAACGGTTCGCCGAACACGTCGCCCGCGTGCTTCGCCAGCCGCACCTGCGCACGGCGCTGTCCGAGGCTGGGCCGGCCGATGCGCAACGCTGGGACGCCTCGATCCTCATGCAGCGGGCGTTGGACGTATATCTTTCGTCCTGAGCGCGATCGCGCAGCGTAATCAGTGGCCGACGAGTCCGCCGGCCACTAGTCGTTTTGGCGTGTTACAGGGACTCCACGGCGCGCGAATCGTCGCCCGTCCCGGCGCCACGCTCATGCACATGAGCCGTCTTCGTACGATCGATCCTGAGGCTGGTATCGGCGATCGCAGCAGCTGGCGCGATCCGTGCAACTCATTGCTCACATAGCGGCCATGCGAGCGTTGCGGCGTACGACTTGCGGCGGTTGCCCAAACGCTCGCAGGAAGGCGCGACGCATCCTTTCCGGGTCGACGAACCCCGTTTCAGCGGCCACCTCGTCGATCGTGTGGCGACTTTGTTCGATCATCACCCGCGCCGCTTCCACGCGCAGGTTCTCCACCGCCTTGGCTGGCGATTGACCGGTCTCAGCACGGAATGCACGGCTGAACTGGCGCGGACTCAGGTGCGCGGCCTCGGCCAATTCCTCGACCGTCAACGGTGCACGCAGGTTTCGCCGGGCGTACTCGAGTGCGCTTTGTATCCGGTCGGATTTCGCATCCATTTCCAGCAGCGCCGAGTGCTGCGACTGGCCACCGGCGCGACGATGGTAGACCACCAGCTTCTGCGCCACGGTCCTGGCGAGTTCGGCGCCAAAATCCTTCTCGATCATGCCCAAGGCCAGATCGAGGCCGGCGCTCATTCCCGCCGACGTCCAGATCGTGCCGTCGATGATGAAGATCCGATCCTCTTCCACGTACGCCTTCGGGAACTGCTTCTGCAGAGCGCGCGCATGGACCCAATGCGTGGTGACACGCCTGCCCTCCAGCAGACCGGCCTCGCCCAGGATGAAGGCTCCGGTACACACCGATGCGGTTCGCCGCGCGGATTCAGCCGCCTTCCGGAGCAGCCTGATCAAACCTGGACTGGACGGCGCCGGGCGCAACAAGCCGCTGACGATCAGCGTGTCCACCTTCTGTCGGGACATGCCACGCGTCTCGACGGACATCCCTAGTGAATTGGGGATCAGCCCGCCCTCCTCGGACAACAGGCGGATGTCGTAGAGACGCTGTTTCGTCGTGGCATTGGCCAACTCGAACGCCGACGCGGCGGCCAATCCCATGATCTGGAAGCCCGACGGCACCACAAAACCGATGATGAGCATGGGGGAATGTCCTGCGTGACCTAAAACGAGGTTTATACGACATTTACGCCATAGTCAAGGATCTCTAGATTTTCCGGCACCCGGCAACTGCCGATACCTCGGAGTCCCCATGAATACCCTCGTCCACAAGGGAACCGCGCTCATCACCGGCGCGTCGTCCGGCATTGGCGCCGTCTATGCCAACCGCCTGGCGCATGCCGGGTACGACCTGATCCTGGTCGCCCGCCGTGCCGACAAGCTGCGCTCGCTTGCCAACGAGCTGACGACGCAAACGGGGCGTTCGGTCGAGACGATCGCGGCCGACCTGATCCGGCCGAACGATCTGGCGAAGGTCGAGGGCGTGCTCAGGACCGACGCCAGCATCACCATGCTCGTCAACAACGCCGGCGTCGGTTCAACGGCGCCGTTGCTCCAGTCCGATGTCGCCGACATGGACCGCATGATCACGCTCAACGTCAACGTGCTGATGCGCCTGGCCTATGCTGCCGCCCCTGCCTTCGTCGCACGCGGCACAGGCACGATCGTCAACATCGCCTCGGTCGTTGCATTGGCTCCCGAACTGCTCAACGGCGTGTACGGCGGCAGCAAGGCCTTCGTGCTCGCGTTCTCGCAGTCGCTGCAGCATGAGTTGGCCGACAAGGGCGTGCGCGTGCAGGCGGTACTACCCGGCGCCACCGCCACCGACTTCTGGGATGTTGCCGGCACTCCGGTTGCACACCTACCCCAACAGATCGTCATGCCAGTGCACGACATGGTCGATGCCGCGCTGGCCGGCCTGGAGCAAGGCGAGCTGGTGACCATCCCGGCTCTGCCCGATGTATCCGAATGGCATGCCTTCGAGCAGGCGCGAAAGGCGCTCGGCCCAGGGCTGTCCCGCTCCGTGCCCGCCCCCCGCTTCGCCGTGGGCGCTGAGTGATCGATGGCGGCGGCCCGCGCTCCGGGCCGCCGCGGTTGACGAAAACGAGTATCGCCATGACCAACCTATCCGCCGCCCCTACCCTCCAGGACAACATGGAGATCGCGAGTCCGCCACGCAATCGCCGACGCATGTTCGTCGGACTGCTCACCGCCATTACCCTGGTTGCGGGCGGACTGTATGCGACGCACTGGTGGCGCGCAGGCCGCTTCGTCGAAGAAACCGATGACGCCTACGTGGGCGGCGACGTTACCGTGATCGCGCCCCGCGTGTCGGGTTACATCGTCGAACTGGCGGTGCACGACAACCAGCGCGTACGGAAAGGCGACCTGCTGTTCCGAATCGACGACCGCGACTTCCGCGCCGCGCTGGCCAAGGCGGACGGCGCCGTCGCCGCGCAGGACGCACTGCTGGCGAATCTGGACGCGACGGCGCGGCTGCAGGAAGCGGTCATTCACCAGGCAAGGGCCGGCGTCGGCGCCGCCCATGCCGAAACCGTGCGTTCGCGCGACGATCAGTCGCGCTACAACACACTCGCGCAGCAGCAGGCCGTCTCGCTGGAAAGCGCGCAGCGCGCGCAGGCCACCTACCTGACGGCGGTCGCGAACACCGAGCATGCGCAGGCGGGACTGGTCGCCGCGCAACGCCAGATCGAAGTGATCGCCTCGCAGAGGCAACAGGCCGAAGCGGCCCTCGTCCAGGCGAAGGCCGAGCGCGATGCCGTGCGACTGCTCGTCGGATATGCGCAGGTGCGGGCGCCGGTCGACGGCGTGGTCGGCAACCGTCGCGCTCGGCTCGGCGCGTACGCCGCCGCCGGCGGACAGTTGCTGGCCATCGTCCCTTCGCGCGGCTTATGGGTCGATGCCAATTTCAAGGAAGACCAGCTGGCGCGCATGCGCGAAGGTGCGCCAGTGGAGATCCGCGCCGACATCCTGCGCGGGAAGGTCTTCCATGGACATCTGGCCAGTCTCGCACCGGCCACGGGAGCGCAGTTCAGCATCCTGCCGATCGAAAATGCGACCGGCAACTTCACCAAGATCGTCCAGCGCGTGCCGGTGCGGATCCTGCTCGACCCGAAGGACGGGACGCTTGGCCTGTTGCGCCCGGGCCTGTCCGTCGTCGCCGAGGTCGACACGCGTGGCGGACACGGGAAGAGCGTCCCGTGAACACGCAGGCCCCGGGGCGCGGACAACCCGTTGCGCTCGGATCGCTCAGCACGACCCAGAAGCTGTTGGCCTTCGCCAGCATGTGCGTCGGCATGTTCATCGCGCTGTTGGACATCCAGATCGTGTCGGCCTCGTTGCGCGACATCGGCGGCGGGCTTTCCGCTGGTGCGGATGAAACCGTCTGGGTCCAGACCAGTTATCTCATCGCCGAGATCGTCGTCATCCCGCTATCGGGCTGGCTATCGCGGGTGTTTTCGACACGCTGGCTGTTCACCGCATCCGCCGTCGGCTTCACCCTGGCCAGCCTGCTGTGCGGGTTGGCCTGGGACATCCACAGCATGATCGCCTTCCGCGCCCTGCAGGGTTTCCTGGGCGGATCGATGATCCCGATGGTGTTCACGGCCGCCTTCATCTTCTTCGACGGGAAGCAGCGCGTGATCGCCGCGTCGACCATCGGCGCCCTCGCCTCCCTCGCACCGACGCTTGGGCCCGCGCTCGGCGGCTGGATCACCGAACACGCGTCCTGGCATTGGCTGTTCTTCGTCAACCTGGTCCCTGGGCCGCTCGTGGCCATCCTGACTTTCAGGCTGGTCAACATCGACAAGCCGGACCTGTCGCTGCTGCGTGGCGCCGACTACCTGGGCATGGTGCTTCTGGCGTTGTTCCTGGGTTGCCTGCAATACACGCTCGAAGAGGGCCCGCGCTGGGACTGGTTCGGCGA
>DATDBD010000172.1:0-6023 GCA_036525015.1 Lysobacter sp. | reverse complement strand
GAAGCACGTGCGATCCAGCAGAACCTGGAACTGGCCGACCAGATACAGCCGGAAGCCGAGGCCACAGCGCCGAAGCAAGGCGACCTGTACGTAGACGATGCGCTGCGCAGCGCCATCGCCAACGCCGGCAAAGGTTCGCTGCTCGACAGCCGCTGGGAGCTGGCCCGGGACTCCAAGCTGGGCATCTTCAACTTTCGCCCCTACAAGCCGGTCTACCTGCTGCCCGCGTTCTGGAGCAGCGATCCCAACGAGACGCCGCATTCGCCCAACCCCGCCAACACCGTGAGCGAGCCGATTCCGGTGGATGCGCTGGAGGCCAAGTTCCAGCTCAGCTTCAA
The DNA here is from genome assembly GCA_036525015.1 of Lysobacter sp. GTDB lineage: Bacteria > Pseudomonadota > Gammaproteobacteria > Xanthomonadales > Xanthomonadaceae > Lysobacter_J. The sequence continues at coordinate 5,685 of DATDBD010000172.1, read as the reverse complement.
GACCAAGGCCTGGGAAAACATCTTCGGCGACAACGGCGACCTGTGGATGGCGTACACGCAGAGTTCGCGCTGGCAGGTCTACAGCTCCGAAACCTCCAGGCCGTTCCGCGAGACCAACTACGAACCAGAAGTGATGCTGCTGTTCCGCAACAACTACCGGCTCGGGGGCTGGAACGGGCGCATGGCCGGCGTCAGCTTCAACCACCAGTCCAACGGCCGCGCCAATCCGCTCTCGCGCAGCTGGAACCGCGTCATCGGCGTGGTCGGCCTGGATCGCGAGAACTGGGCGCTGACGGTGCGTCCGTGGTGGCGGGTGCCGGAAAGCGGCGCCGACGACAACAATCCCGATATCCAGGATTACGTGGGCCGCGCCGATGCCACGCTGGTCTATCAGCACGACGGCCACGAATTCTCGATGATGGCGCGCCACTCGCTGCGCGGTGGCGACCGCTCGCATGGCGCGGTGCAGTTCGACTGGGGGTTTCCCATCCAGAACAGCCTGCGCGGGCACGTGCAGGTGTTCGACGGCTATGGCGAGAGCCTGATCGACTACAACCACCGCGCGACCTACATCGGCCTGGGCATCTCGTTGCTGGAGTGGTACTGACCTGAGCCTTCAGGTCGCACGCTGTGCGACCGCCATCGCAGATCATGACGTCCTGTTGCCGGAAGCTGGAGAGCGAGTGCAAGGAGACGTCACGATGAAGATGCGCCGCATCCTGTCCCTCGATGGTGGAGGCATCCGCGGCCTGGTCAGTTGCCTCTGGCTGGCAGGCGTGGAGGACGCGCTGACCCGCACCGGGAAACCCGGCGTGCTGAAGAGCTTCGACCTGCTGGCAGGCAGCTCGACCGGCGCGATCGTGGCCTGCGGCCTGGCCATCGGCCTGCCGCCGCAGCAACTGGCGGAGCTCTATCGCGAGCAGCGCCACGAGATATTTCCCGGCATGGCCGGTCGTCTGTGGTCGCGTGCCGGGCGACTTTTCACGCAGGGCGTGTCGGCGCCGCGATACGACGGCAAGGGGCTGGAGAAGGTGCTCAAGAAGGTCTTCGGCGCGGCGACGCTGGGCCAGGCCAAGAAGCCGCTGCTGGTCACCAGCTACGACACGATCTCGCGCACGCCCATCGTCTTCAAGAGCTTCAAGGCCGAGCACGCCGAGCTGCCGATGTGGGAGGTGTGCCGCGCGTCGTCGGCCGCTCCCACCTACTTCCCCGCCCACCCGATGACGGTGGAAGGCCGCAGGCGCGCGCTGATCGATGGAGGTGTGGTGGCCAACAACCCGACCGCGTGCGCGATCGCCGAAGCTCTGCGCAAGGACGCACGCGTGGACAGTGCGCAGGACCTGGTCGTGCTGTCGGTCGGCAGCGGCGAACGCAGCCGCCCGATCGACCTGAAGTCGGCGCAGGAATGGGGCGCGCTGGAATGGGCGATCCCGATCATCGACGTGCTGTTCGACGGCAGCACCGACGCCGTCGATTACATCGCCCAGCATCTGGTCGGAGACGGCTACTTTCGACTGCAGGCGGAACTGCTCACCGGGCTGGACGATCTGGATGACGTCAGCGCGACTAATGTTGCTGCGCTCGAGACGATGGCCAAGGATTACCTGTTTCACGCGGACACGCAGGCCAAGCTCGCATCGCTGGCATCTCGGCTGTAGCGATCGCGGTAGTCCAAAGCGCAAAAAGCCCGGGAACAAGCCCGGGCTTTCTGGTTCGGCGCTTGGAGAGTGGCGTTACTCGACCACGACCGGAATCTTGCCGATCTTCGCCTGCCATTCGCGCGGGCCGGTCTTGTGCACCGACTCGCCGCTGGAATCGACCGCGACCGTGACCGGCATGTCCTGCACGTCGAATTCGTAGATCGCTTCCATGCCCAGGTCGGCGAAGCCGACGACTCTGGCCGCCTTGATCGCCTTCGACACGAGGTAGGCCGCGCCACCGACCGCCATCAGGTAGGCGGACTGGTGCTTGCGGATCGCTTCGATCGCCGCCGGGCCGCGTTCGGCCTTGCCGACCATGCCCATCAGGCCGGTCTGCGCCAGCACCTGCTCGGTGAACTTGTCCATGCGCGTGGCGGTGGTCGGCCCCGCGGGGCCCACGACCTCGTCGCGCACCGGATCGACCGGTCCGACGTAGTAGATGAAGCGACCGCGCAAGTCCACGGGCAATGTCTCGCCCTTGTTGAGCATATCGACCATGCGCTTGTGCGCGGCGTCGCGGCCGGTCAGCAGCTTGCCGTTGAGCAGCAGTACCTCGCCCGGCTTCCAGCTGGCGACGTCGTCCTTGGTCAGCGTGTCGAGATCGACGCGGCGGCCCTTGGAGGCGTCGTAGGTCAGCTGCGGCCAATCGGCCAGCGACGGCGGATCCAGCATCACCGGCCCGCTGCCATCGAGAGTGAAGTGCGCATGGCGGGTGGCGGCGCAGTTCGGGATCAGCGCCACCGGCAGGTTGGCGGCGTGCGTCGGGTAATCCTTGACCTTGATGTCGAGCACCGTGGTCAGGCCGCCCAGGCCCTGCGCGCCGATGCCAAGCGCGTTGACCTTCTCGTACAGCTCCAGGCGCAGTTCCTCGGCGCGGTTGCTCGCGCCGCGAGCCTGCAGCTCGGTGATGTCGATCGGCTCCATCAGCGCTTCCTTGGCCAGCAGCATCGCCTTCTCGGCGGTGCCGCCGATGCCGATGCCGAGCATGCCCGGCGGGCACCAGCCGGCGCCCATGGTCGGCACGGTCTTGAGCACCCAGTCGACGATCGAGTCGGACGGGTTGAGCATCGCGAACTTGCTCTTGGCTTCCGAGCCACCGCCCTTGGCGGCAACGATCACGTCCACCGTGTTGCCCGGCACGACCTTCACGTTGACCACGCCCGGCGTGTTGTCCTTCGTGTTGGTGCGCTTGCCGGCCGGATCGGCCAGCACGCTGGCGCGCAGCTTGTTGTCCGGATGGTTGTAGGCGCGGCGCACGCCCTCGTGGACCATGTCCTCCACGCCCATGGTGGCGTCGTCCCAGCGCACGTTCATGCCGATCTCGAGGAACACCGTGACGATGCCGGTGTCCTGGCAGATCGGGCGATGACCCTCGGCGCACATGCGCGAGTTGATCAGGATCTGGGCGATCGCATCCTTGGCCGCCGCCGACTGCTCGCGCTCATAGGCGGCGGCGAGACTGCGGATGTAATCGACCGGGTGGTAGTAGGAGATGTACTGCAGCGCGTCGGCGACGGACTGGATCAGGTCTTCCTGGCGGATCGAGACGGGCGCGTTGGAAGCAGACTTGCGGAGGGTCACGGCGGGCATGGGCTGGCGGCGGGGGCGGCCATTCTACCGCCCGCCTCCCGCCGATGCCTGCCGTGGTCAGCCGCCTCGGTTTCGCCTTCGCTAGTTCAAATCGTCGTCCTTGTAGTACCGGCTGCCCTTCACCGTGATCTCGGCGGCGAGCCCGTCATCGGTCAACTGGTAGAGCCAGACCCCCGGCGCCACCGATGCCGCCCCGGCCACCCCACCGCCCTTGCCGGAAGCTTTGGCGGTGTAGCCGGCCTGCCCCCCCAGCTCCCAGCCCTGCTGTATGAAGCGGTCCAGGGCGGCGCGGGTCTCGAATACCCAGATCAGGCGAAACTTCTTGATGCCCATGCCCAGCCCCGCCTGGACTTCAACCGCCTTCATGAAAACTTCCTTGCCGGCCTTGTCCACGGCGACTCCCTGCCCCTTTCCGCCGCCCGCCACAAGAATTTTCATGCCGAAGTTGCTGAACACGGCATACCCGGCCGCCTTTCCGATCGCTCCTTTTGCAGCCGGCTGCGTCTGATAGAGGCGCTCGAGGGTGTTTCGGGCCATGGTCCGGATCTCGTCGCGTTTCTGGTCCTCTTTTTTGTCCTGCGCGGCCACCCAGGAGGGCGCGGACAGCAGCAACATCAGCGCAAGGGACCCGAACAACTGGGGCGCGAAGCGTGGCTTGTTCATGGCAGCACCCTCATGAGGACGGTGCGCATATCAACGCAGTTCGACGCGGGCACCGGGCAAGCCATTGCGCCCAGCCCGAACACATGCCGCCCGCGGGGCTGACCCCACTGCGAGAGCACGAACGCGGCCGGAGTGCGCCGTTGCTGCCTGCCTTGGCCGGACCGACACTTGCGCATCGTTCCCTTGGACGTGGTTTCGGCGCCGGTTCACCGAACCATCGGGCGTCACGCGTCGCTGAAGAGCCGTTCGTCAGGATCGTCCGTCGACCACACCACGAGGGGACCTGGTTGGCACGCCATACCCGCCCGCGTCCAGGCAAAAGCCACTGGATCCTCTTTCTCCTGCTCGCCTCCCAGGCCACCATGGCGGACGCCGCGCAGCAAAACAGCTGCGGCACGCGCGAGCCGGGCGACACGCGCCCGCGGGTGGGCTTGGCGCTGGGCGGCGGCGGCGCCCGCGGTATCGCCCACGTCAGCGTCCTCAAGGCAATCGAGCAGGCCGGCGTCAAAGTGGACTGCGTGGCCGGGACCAGCATGGGCTCGCTGGTCGGCGCGATGTATGCGACGGGACAGACGCCCGACGAGATCGAACGGCAGGTGCTCTCGATCGACTGGGACCGTCTTTTCAACGATTCGCTCGAACGCCGTGAACGCTCGTTCCGGCGCAAGGCAGACGATCGCCTCGCTGTGAATTCAATCGGCGTCGGCCTGTACCGGGGGAAGCTCAAGCTGACCACGGGCGTTCTCGCCGGCCAGCGCATCCTGATGTTGTTCGAACGCATGACACTGCCGGTCAGCGGCATCGACGACTTCGACCGGCTGCCCATTCCTTATCGCGCCGTCGCCACGGACCTCAACACGGCCGAGTCCGTGGTGATCGACCACGGCAGCCTGGCGCTGGCCATGCGCGCCAGCATGTCACTGCCGGGCATCTTCAACCCGGTGGAGATCGATGGCCGGGTGCTGGTCGACGGCGGGCTGGCGAACCAGGTGCCGGTGGACGTGGTGCGCGACATGGGCGCCGATGTCGTCATTGCCGTGGACGTCGGCACGCCGCTGGAGCAGTTGGATGTCGACGCCAGCCTGGTGGCGGTGTTGAACCAGATGACCGGCATGCTGACTACCGGCAATACGCACGCCCAGCTCAAAACACTGGCAAGCCGCGACATCCTGATCGTGCCGGCATTGGGCAAGGACGTCGGTACTGGTGATTTCAGCAAGGGCAAGCAGGCGCTGGAGATCGGCGACGCGGCGGCAGCATCGGCCATGCCGCGATTGGCGACGCTGGCCCGCGAGCAGGCCAGCGACGACCCGATGCTGGCTGCCCAGCAACCACCCAGGCGCGCTGCCACGCCTGCGGCGATCGAGTTCGTGCGCCTGGACAATCGCACCGGCTACGACGATGCATTCTTCCTGGAGCGCCTGGATGTTCCGCTCGGACGGCCGCTCGATGTGGACAAGGTTGAGCAGCAGTTGCAGCGCATCTACGGCACCGAGACCTTTGCGCTGGTGAGCTACCAGGTGGTGGAGGAGAACGGGCGCAGAGGGATCGTGGTGGAAGCCCGGCCGAAGCCGCAGGGACCGGTGTACCTGCAGGCAGGACTGTCCGTGGATTCGGACTTCGAGGGCACCTCCAACACCAACCTGCGCGCTGGCCTGCTGTTCGCGCCGCTGTCCCGCTACGGCGCCGAAGCGAGGATCCTGGCGCAGATCGGCAACGAGCCGGCGCTGGC
>DATDBD010000171.1:0-2486 GCA_036525015.1 Lysobacter sp. | reverse complement strand
CGCCGTCGCAGATCGCCGCCACGCTGGCTGATGCCGCGCTGGCGGAGGCTGTGAAGGCGGGCACGCACGCGGTTGTCATCGTCGGCGCACTAGCCGAAAACGGTCCGCACGCCGCCGCCGTCCGCAAGGCCGCGGCCGATTTCGCCACCGCGACGGGCGCCGCGCTCAATCGCATCCCGCAGGGCGCCAATGCGGTCGGCCTGTCCGACTACGGCGTGCTGCCGACCGCGCGCGATGCGCAGTCGATGCTGGCTGACGCGCGCTCCGCCTACATCCTCTACGGCATCGAGCCGGGCATGGACTTCGCCGACACCGCGGTCGCGCTGAAGGCGCTCAATGCCGCGCAGGTCGTGGCGTTCAGCACCTTCGCCTGCCGCTCGACGCGCTCCGTCGCCGACGTGATCCTGCCGATCGGCCTGCTGCCGGAGATCGAGGCGACGCTGACCAACCTCGACGGCCGCCAGCAGCAGGCCGCGTCCGGTGGCAAGCTGCCGGGCCAGGCGCGTGCCGGCTGGCGCGTGCTGCGCGCGCTTGCAGGCGAGCTCGGCACCAAGGGTTTCGATTTCACCGACCTGTCCGGCCTGCGCGCCGGCATGCAGATGCGCGAGACCCAGGTCGCCGCCGGCAAATTGCCGATGGTGGCAGGAGAGGGTCTCGAGGTCGCCGCCAGCATCGCGATTTACCGCAGCGATGCGGTCGTGCGTCGCGCGCCCGCACTGCAGGCGCATCCGCTCAACGTCGAACCCAAGGCCACGCTGCATCCGCTCGATGCGGCCGCGCTCGGCCTGGCCGAAGGCGTGGTGGGCAAGTTCAGCACCCCTGCGGGCACCGCAACGTTGCCGGTCGCACTCAGCGACAAGGTCGCGCGCGGCACCGTGTGGGTCGAGTCCGGCCACGGCGCCACTGCGCCGCTCGGCGCCGGTCGCGTGCAAGCGGGGAGGGCATAAGCGATGTTTGATCCGTTCCGCGATTGGTTGCTGTCGTTCGGCAACGTCGGCGCCCTGGCCTGGATCATCTTGAAGATCCTGGTCATCGCCATGCCGGTGATCATCACCGTGGCGTTCTACGTGGTGTGGGAGCGCAAGCTCATCGGCTGGATGCACGTGCGCCACGGACCGATGTACGTGGGCCGCGGCATCCTCCAGGCCTTCGCCGACGTCTTCAAGCTGCTGTTCAAGGAAGTGATCCAGCCCACCCGGGCTGAAGCGTTCCTGTTCAAACTGGCGCCGCTGCTGACACTGATTCCCGCCTTCGCCGCCTGGGCGGTGGTGCCCTTCGACGCCAAGCTCGTGCTGTCCAACGCCAACGCCGGTCTGCTGTACCTGCTGGCGATGACCTCGCTGGGCGTGTACGGCATCATCCTGGCCGGTTGGGCCTCCAACTCGAAGTACGCATTCCTGGGCGCGATGCGCGCCGCGGCGCAGGTGATCTCGTACGAAATCGCGATGGGCTTCGCGATGGTCGGCGTGATGCTGGGCGCGGGCAGCCTCAACCTGACCGACATCGTCTTGGCGCAGGCCGGCAACGCCGGCGCGCTGGAATGGTTCTGGGTGCCGATGCTGCCGCTGTTCGTCGTCTACTTCATCTCGGGCGTGGCTGAAACCAACCGCGCACCGTTCGACGTGGTCGAGGGCGAGTCGGAAATCGTGGCCGGCCACATGGTCGAGTATTCGGGTTCGGCGTTCGCGCTGTTCTTCCTGGCCGAGTACGCGAACATGATCCTGATCAGCTTCCTGGTCTCGATCTTCTTCGTAGGCGGCTGGCTGAGCCCGTTCCACGGCCTGGGCATCCCGGTGCTGTCGGTCGACGGCTGGTGGTGGCTGCTGCTCAAGGTCTTCTTCTTCGCCAGCTGCTTCATCTGGTTCCGCGCCTCGTTCCCGCGCTACCGCTACGACCAGATCATGCGCTTGGGCTGGAAGGTGTTCATTCCGATCACCATCGCCTGGATCTGCGTGGTCGCGTTGATGGCCTACTTCAAAATCTTCGAGCCCGGCGTGTAAGGGTCAACAGGCATGAATCGCATCGTTTCCTATTTCAAGAGCCTGCTGCTCATCGAGCTGGCGCAGGGCCTTGGGCTGACGCTCAAGTACCTGTTCAAGCCGAAGTACACGCTGATGTACCCGATGGAGAAGACGCCGCAGTCGCCGCGCTTCCGCGGCATCCATGCGCTGCGCCGCTATCCCAACGGGGAAGAGCGCTGCATCGCGTGCAAGCTGTGCGAGGCCGTGTGCCCGGCGTTGGCCATCACCATCGATTCGGAAAAGCGTGCGGACGGCACTCGCCGCACAACGCGTTACGACATCGATCTGTTCAAATGCATTTTCTGCGGGTTCTGCGAGGAGTCCTGCCCGGTCGACTCGATCGTGGAAACGCATATCCACGAATACCACTTCGAAAAGCGCGGCCAGAACATTGTCACCAAGCCGCAGTTGCTGGCGATCGGAGACCGGCTCGAGGCCGAGATCGCCGAGCGTCGCGCTTCCGAC
>DATDBD010000170.1:0-2176 GCA_036525015.1 Lysobacter sp. | reverse complement strand
TCGACGCGCCGGTTGGTGGCGTCCAAGTGCACGTCGACGTGCGGATGCTCGGCCATGAAGGCGGCGACCATGCCGCCAATGTGCACGTCCAGCAGCGCCACCGGGCAGGCCATGCGCACGGTGCCGCGCGGCTCGCTGCGGGTCACGTCGATGGCTTCCTGGGCGGCTTCGGCCTCGACCAGCATCGCCTTGCAATGCACGTAGTAGGTCTGGCCGATGTCGGTGACCGAGAAGTGGCGCGTGGAACGCTGGATCAGGCGCACGCCCAGGCGCTCCTCCAGCAGTGCGATGCGCCGGCTCAGCTTGGACTTGGGCATGCCCAGCGCGCGGCCGGCCGGCGCGAAGCCACCGTGCTCGACCACCTGGGCGAAGTAGTACAGGTCGTTGAGGTCCTGCATCGCCCGTGCCCGCCAGTGTTCACCAGATAGGACTCTGAGGATAAATCCTGCCGGCTACCGCGGCCATCGTTCCGGGAATAGCGTGTGTCTCCGGAGAAACCGCCCGCGTTGGGACGGTTCCAAAGAACCACGGAGATCACGATGAAGCAGGTCCTCGGCATCTACACCGCTCCCAAACCGCATTGGGTGGGCGACGGCTTTCCGGCCCGCTCGATGTTTTCTTACAACACTCACGGCAAGCAGCTGAGCCCGTTCCTGCTGCTGGACTATGCCGGGCCGATGAAATTCGACCCGGCCGCGCAGCCGCGCGGCGTCGGCCAGCATCCGCACCGCGGCTTCGAGACGGTCACCATCGTTTACGAGGGCGAGCTGGAGCATCGCGACTCCACCGGCGCGGGCGGCAAGATCGGCCCGGGGGACGTGCAGTGGATGACGGCGGCGTCGGGCATCCTGCACGAGGAGTTCCACTCGCCGGAGTTCACTCGCACCGGCGGCACGCTGGAAATGATGCAGTTGTGGGTCAACTTGCCGGCCAGCGACAAGATGGCGGCGCCGGGCTACCAGACGCTGCTCGATGCGCAGATTCCTTCGGTCGATCTACCCGATGGCGGCGGACGCGTCCGGGTGATCGCCGGTGAGTACGACGGGCATCGCGGCCCGGCGCGCACCTTCACGCCGATGGACGTGTGGGACGTGCGCCTGACGCAGGGCCACGCCGCGCAGTTCGCCATGCCGCAGGGGCGCACACTGGCGCTGGTGGTGATGCGCGGCACGGTGCTGGTCAACGGCGAGCACGTCGTGCGCGATGCGCAGATGGTGATGCTCGACCGCGACGGCACCGACGTGTCGATGGAGGCCAACGCCGACGCCACGATCCTGCTGCTCAGCGGTGAGCCGATCGACGAGCCGATCGTCGGCTACGGGCCGTTCGTGATGAACACGCAGGAAGAGATTGCCCAGGCAATCAGCGACTTCAACGGCGGCAAGTTCGGCCAGGTCCACTGACCCGAGGGCGCCGGCCCGATGACCGGCGCCCTGCACCACTTGCTGCGGCTCAGATCGACCGCTTCGGCAGGACGCTTCAGCACTACTGCTCCATCCCCCACTGTTCGGAGAAAGACCATGGCAAGCGAACCCATCCGCGATCCGTCCAAGGATCACCTGCTGACCCCGCAGAATTCGGCCTTCGTCATCATCGATTACCAACCTGTCCAGGTGAACTCGATCGCCTCGATGGACCGGCAGTTGCTGGTCAACAACATCGTCGGCGCCTCCAAGGCCGCGGTCGCCTACGGTCTGCCGATCGTGCACTCCACGGTCAACGTCAAGACCGGTTTGAACAAGCCTCCGATCCCGCAACTGCGCAAGGTGCTGGACAAGTTCCCGACGTACGACCGCACCACGATCAACTCGTGGGAAGACGTCGAGTTCCGCAAGGCGGTGGAAGCCACTGGCCGCAGGAAGCTGATCATGACCGCGCTGTGGACCGAGGCCTGCCTCACGTTCCCGGCTCTGGATGCGCTGAAGGAAGGCTATGAGGTTTATGTCGTCGCCGATGCGGTCGGCGGCACCTCGGTGGCTGCGCACGAGATGGCACTGCGCCGAATCGAGCAGGCCGGCGGCAGGATGATCAGCGTGCCGCAGTTGTTCTGCGAATTGCAGCGCGACTGGCAGCGCAGCGAGAGTGTTCCGGCCTTCATGAACCTGTTCATCGAAACCGGCGGCACGGCGGGCATCCAGTTCTCTTACGACCGCACCGAGTGACTTTGAACGCGACG
>DATDBD010000169.1:0-3990 GCA_036525015.1 Lysobacter sp. | reverse complement strand
TTGCGGCGCCCAGGAGACCGCCATGTCTCGCTCCCCCTTGCTGCTCTCGCTCGCCGCCGCCGCGGCGCTGACCTTCGCCACGCCGGTATTCGCCCAGGACGCCGGCCACGTCGTCGTCACGATCTACCGGGTCGCCCCGGGCAAGCAGTTGGATTTCCTCAAATGGATGGCCACGCGCGAAGCCATCGATCGCGAAGCAGGGGTCGGTGCAACGCAGTGGTACGCGCACATGAGCGGCGACAGCTGGGACTACGTCGCGATCTCGCCTGACATCGACGACGCCACTTCGGACAAGATCGATGAGATGACGCGCAAGCGCGGCATGAAGGCCGGGCCGCAGGCCGGGCTGGAATTCCGTGCGATGGTCGCCTCGCACACGGACACCGTGGCGGCCGGCCCGTTGACGGCGGCGCAGATGGTGGACCGCGCGAGCAAGCCGTAAGCGCAATCTTGTGTCGGCGCCGACGTGCCCGCCGATCAGCCGTCGGCGGGCGCGGACGCCGCTACCTGCTCGCGCGCGCGCCGGCGCGCTTCGACCTGCTGCAGGGCGAGCTTGTAGGCGCAGTAGTACTTGTAGATGTTGCGCACGTAGGTGGTCGTCTCGATGCCGATCTTTTCGGCCGTGACGATCTCGACGTTGTTGAACCACTTGTCCGGGTCGAGGCCGCGCGCGGCGGCCTCGCGGCGCATTTTGGCGATGTTGCCCGGCCCGGCGTTGTACGCGGCGAAGGCGAACAGCGGCCGCACGTCCTCGCTGAAATGCGCATCCTGGAAGTAGCGCGTCATCAGCTGGTCCATGTACTTGGCGCCGGCATGGATGTTCGGCTCGACCTTGCGGATGTCGCCTACCTCCAGCTCCTTGCCGGTGGCGGGCATCACCTGCATCACGCCGATGGCGCCGACGTGGCTTTTCGCGTCCTGCCGCAGGCGGGATTCCTGGTAGCCCTGCGCGGCCAGCATCACCGGATCGAAGTCGTACTGGGTTCCGTATTTCCTGAAGAGTTCGACCACCATCTGGAAGCGCTGCCAATCCGCGTCGCCGGTGTTGTTGGCGATCTGCTTCACCTGCTTGTGGAACTGGGCCAGGCGGTAGTCGATGACGCCCTGCTTCTTTGCGTAGTTGACGTAGAAATCATTGATTGCCGCGGCAAGTTGCGGACTTCTCTTGCGCGTCGCCCATCCGACGTAGCCCCCCTCGCGCAGCGCAAGATCCTCATGCACCCGAATTGCAGGCAACACCTGCGCCCAGATGCGCGCCTTCCAGTCGTCGACGACGACATATTCGAGCAGGCCGGCGTTGAGCATCTCCAGGATGTCCTCGTCCTCCAGCGCGTCCGGCAGCGGCACGATCCGGATCGCCGGCTTGCCGGCCCGCACCAGTTTCCCGCTGAGCGCATGGACGCTTTCGTAATAGCTGGTGGCGGGCCGCACGTGCACGCGGCGACCGGCCAGGTCCTCCAGGCGCGTGACCGGAGCCGACTGCGGTCCGGTGACGAGCAACTCGCGTACCGGCTTGCGGTCGCGCGGCGTGACGAAGTCGACGATCTTCAACCGCGCTGGCGTCTCGGTCAGGTTGCCCGCGGCAATGTCGCCCAGGCCGGCCGCCAGGTCCGGCAGAAGCCGGTCGCGCGTGGTCGGTATCAGGTACACGGTGATCGGGCGCTTGCCCAGCGACTTGGCGTATTTCTGGTTGAGGTAGCGCTCGAAATCCCGCAGCAGTTCAGCGCTCAGCCCGCGCTCACGCCCTTTGTCGGTGAAATACAGGGTCCGGCTGTAAGGCACCAGCGCGCGGATCATCCGGCGCTCCAGGATCGCGTCGAAGTCGCCGGTCCACGGCTTGTTCTCGAGATTGAGTTGCCGCGTCGTGACCGGCGTGGCGGCTGGCTCGGCGGCAGGAGGCGCAGGCGTCGCGGCGGGTGCCGGTGCGTGCTTTGTCGCAGCAGCCGTCGAGGCCGGAGCGGACGGCTCGATCTTCGTACACGCAGGCGCCATGGCGAGCCATGCGCCCAGCAGGGATGCGGCGAACAAGCGGGGTGCAGGGAACATGGCAGCCTCCGACGCCGGTCGGCCGCCGCTTGAGCGACGGCGGTCTGTCTGCGATAACGACGACCCGTCCCTGGCTTCCTCACTGCATGTCCCGCTGGCGTCCACCGCCCGAAAAAAGCACCGCCCTGATCACGCGCGCCGGCCACGATCGCCTCAAGGCCGAGTTGGACGAGCTGTGGCGCGTCAAACGACCGGAAGTGGTCAAGGCGCTCGCCGCCGCCGCGGCCGAGGGCGACCGCTCCGAAAACGCGGAATACACCTACCGCAAGAAGCAACTCGGCGAAATCGACCGGCGAGTGCGCTACCTGAGCAAGCGCGTACCGGCATTGCGCGTGGTCGACACGACACCGAGCGATCCTGACGCGGTGTTCTTCGGCGCGCAGGTGGAGATCGAAAACGCCGTCAGCGGCGACTGCCAGCGCTACCGCATCGTCGGCCCCGACGAAACCGATGCCAGGGCCGGCTGGATCAGCATCGACTCACCGCTGGCACGGGCGATGCTGAAGAAGCGGATCGACGACGAGTTCGATGCGACCCTGCCCGGGGGCGTGGTCCGCTTCGTGATCGTCGACATCCGGTACAGCAACGGCGATAGCCGCTGATCTAAGGCGCGATCCCGCAGCGGAGCGGCGCGATCCGGCGCCGCTCCCGCAATGTCCCTGCTACGGGTGGGTAAGGTGATCCCACTTCGCGTACCGCTTGGCATACACGGCGTAGACGTAGCCCAGTACCGCGCCGAACGCCAAGTGCGAAGCGATCGAGGCCCAGTGGCGCGCCTCGGCGAACCACGGGAACAGGAACACGAACCCGTAGAAGTTCACCAGGTACAACGCCAGTCCGAAACCCGCACCGAGGATCGTGTCGGTCAGACGCGAGCGCCCCTTGGCGATGAACGCGAAGATCAGCGCGTAGAACACCGACAGTGCGAAGTGGATGATCGTGGCGGCGATCAGTGCACCGGGGTCGAAGGTGTTGGGCGGAAACAGCGCACTGACGCCCATGGTGATGGCGGCGATCATCCGCACCGGAACCCAGCTGCTCAGGCCCATGAACAAGGGCGCGAAAGTCAACTCCAGCACCAGGAACACCACGCCGGCAGCCAGTCCTGCGTACAGGACCGCCTTGCCCGAGATGTGCGAACCGGGGACGGTGAAGTGGAGGTTGTGAAAGCGGTCGGCAACGCTGTTAGGCATAAGCCCTCCTCGCGCGACGCGACGACCGGGCGCGTTACCCGATCTCGTATCGATCAGCGCGTCGCGCGCATTCATCACACCACGACGTGCGTTACCTTCCCGTATAGGCCGGTTCGATAGGCCGGTTCGCCGGTCCGGCGCGGGCCTGCCCGCAAGCGATGGTTCAGTCGTCGAACGCTACTTCGCCGAACAGGTCGTGCTCGTCGCTGCCCATGATCTCGACATCGACGAACTCGCCCGCCTTCAGGCCGGCCATGAAGCCGTTCTGGATCTGCACCAGGCCATCGATCTCCGGCGCATCGGCCATCGAGCGGGCAATCGCCAGCTCGCCGTCGAGGGTATCGACCAGGCAGCGCTGCGTGGTCCCGACCCTGGCTTCGAGCTTGGCCGCCGAGATCTCGGCCTGACGCTCCATGAAACGGGCCAGGCGCTCCTGCTTGACCTCTTCCGGCATCGGATCGGGCAACGCGTTGGCACTGGCGCCTTCGACCGGCGAGTAGGCGAACGCACCGACGCGGTCGAGCTGCGCCTCGTCTAGGAAATCGAGCAGCTCCTCGAACTCGGCTTCGGTCTCGCCCGGGAAACCGACGATGAAGGTCGAGCGGATGGCGATGTCCGGCGCGATCGAACGCCAGCGCTGGATGCGCTCGAGCGTCTTGTCGACGGCGCCCGGACGCTTCATCAGCTTGAGCACGCGCGGGCTGGCGTGCTGGAACGGGATGTCCAGGTACGGCAGCAGCTTGGGCATGCC
>DATDBD010000168.1:0-9435 GCA_036525015.1 Lysobacter sp. | reverse complement strand
ACGAGCCCGGTCTGCATGACCACGCTGCTCACGCCGGCGCCGCGCGGAAACTGTTCGCGTTTGAGCACCCGTGCGAACAACGACATGTAGACGGGGGCCAGGAATGCGCGAACTACGCCGTTGACCGCGATTGCGGCATAGATAATCAGCGTGCCGGAGCCGCCAACGCCCGCGGGCAGCAGGCCACTGGCGACGCCTGCGAGGGTGAGGGTCGTGAGCAGCAAGCCGATGCAGGCCGCCATCCCGAGCTTGCGCCGCGGGAGGTGATCCACCGCATAGCCGGCAAACAACGCGAAGCAGAAGTAGGGAATGACTTCGGCCAGGCCAATCAGGCCGAGGGCCAACGTGTCACGGGTGATTTCGTAGATGTGCCAGCCGACCGTGACCGCAACGATCTGGTAGGAGAGCAGCGCCAACAGGCGATAGCCGAGCAGCCCGGTGAAACCGCGATTGCGCAGCAGCGCTGAAATGCCGGTGGATTCGCCTGTCGCGGAGTCGCTCACAGCGCCTGTTGCGCGCGGTCACGGATGAAGCCGAGCAGCGCCATCAGGCCGTTGCTGCGGGTGGGCGAGAGGTGCTTGGCCAGTCCGATTTCGGCGATGTAGTCCGGCTCGGTGGCGAGGATCTCCTGCGCGCTGCGGCCCGAATACACGCGCAGTGCGAGATAGACGAGGCCGGAAACGATGGCCGAATCGCTGATTGCCTTGAAATCCAGGCGCTGCGCATCGCCCGAGGCGACGATCCATACCATCGACTGGCAGCCGTGCAGGCGATGTTCCTCGGTCTTCCACGTGTCCGGGAAGACCGGAAGCTTGCGGCCGAGGTCGATCAGGTACTGGTACCGCTCAGACCAGTCGCCAAAGAAGGCGAATTCGTCGCGGATCGCGCCCTGCGCTTCGGTGGCGCTGGATTCGAGGGGGAAGGTGGAGGCGTCCATGGGCGTGATTTTACCGCGAGCCGCCTCGCACTTCCTTTGCACCATCTCCACGCAGGGCAGGCGAGCCAGGACTGACTGGCTGGCAGCCTGCGTCAGCCCCGCTTCCAGCGGACGCCTTGCGGCGTGTCTTCCAGCAGGATTCCTTCGCTGGCGAGCTGGTCGCGGATCGCGTCGGAGCGCGCGAAATCGCGTGCTTTCTTCGCCGCGTTGCGTTCGTCGATCAATCCCTGGATGCGCGCGTCGTCATCGATCGAAGCGCCACGCCCGAACCACGCGGCGGGATCCTGCTGCAGCAGCCCCAGCGCGAGTCCTGCGCCCAGCAGTTCGGACTTGAGGCGTTTCCGGTGTTCCTCAGACTCGGCCTTGCGGGCCTCGCCGGCGATGCGTGCGATTTCGGCCAGGACCGACGGGGTATTGAGGTCGTCGTCGAGTGCGGCATCGACAGCGGCGGGAATCCGTGCCGCTGCGTCGATATCGGCCAGGTCGCGCAGGGTGCCGTACAGGCGATCCAGGGTGCGGATGCACTGGTCGATCAGGCTGTCCGACCACTCCAGCGGTTGCCGGTACTGGGCCGAGAGCAGGGCGTAGCGCAGCGCTTCGGGCGGATGCGCGCGCACCAGGTCATGGATCTTCTCGATGTTGCCCAGCGACTTGCTCATCTTGGTGCCGCCGAAGGTGAGCATGCCGTTGTGCAGCCAGTAGCGGGCGAAGACGCGGCCACCGTGCGCGCATTCGCTCTGCGCGATCTCGTTTTCGTGGTGCGGGAACTGCAGGTCGACGCCGCCGGCGTGGATGTCGATGCTTTCGCCCAGGTGCGCCGCCGCCATCGCCGAGCACTCGATGTGCCAGCCAGGCCGGCCACGGCCCCACGGCGAGTCCCAACCCGGCAGGTCGTCGGTGGAGGGCTTCCACAGCACGAAATCGCCCGGGTCGCGCTTGTACGGCGCCACTTCGACGCGCGCGCCGGCCAGCATCTCGTCAGGATCGCGGCGCGAGAGCTTGCCGTAGTCCTTGAAGCTGGAGACCGAGAACAGCACGTGGCCTTCCGCCTCGTACGCGTGTCCGCTGGCGATCAACTGCTGGATCATCGCGACGATCTGCGGGATGTGCGCAGTCACTTCCGGTTCGATGTCCGGCGGGGCGATGCCCAGTGCCGCCATGTCCTCGCGGTACGCGGCGGCAAAGCGCGAGGTGATCACGCCGATCGGCACGCCCTGTTCGCGGGCGGCGTTGTTGATCTTGTCGTCGACGTCGGTGACGTTGCGGGCGTAGCTCAGCGCGCCGTAGCGGCGGCGCAACAGGTCGGCCAGCACGCCGAACACCACGTAGGGGCGGGCATTGCCGATGTGGACGTAGTTGTAGACCGTCGGCCCGCAGACATACATGGTCACGCGGCCGGGATCGGCGGGGGAGAAGGGTTCGACGCGGCGCGTCAAGCTGTTGAAGAGGTGAAGGCTCATGGGGGAGACCGCGGGAACTCCGCCAATTCTAGCGGCCTAAAGCGGAGATTCAGGGCCTCGGGCTGTCTGTCGCCTACAATCTTCCGATCCCGACGAACCCGAGCGCGATGATCCGTCTCCGCCTGTTGTTGCCCCTCGTGCTGACCTGCCTCGCCCTGTGGACCGGGCCGGCCGCCGCACAGCACACGGTCATCCAGCAGGAAAACGTGCGCTTCGACTACGCCCAGGTGCTGCGCGTCACCCCGGTCTACCAGACCCTCACGGCCACGCGCGCCGAACAGCGTTGCGGCACGGCGGAGCAGGCCAAGCAGGATTCGCGCCTGTCCCGCGCGGTCGGGGCGATCAAGGACGCACTCCGTCGCGAAGAAGCTGCACAGGCGCAGGCGGGCGACTGCCGTACGGTACCGGTGGAGCGCGAGTTCCGCCGCCCGATCGCCTATGACGTCGACTATGTCTACAAGGGCGCGAAGTTCCGCTCGCGCCTCCCGGAGGACCCGGGCAATCGCCTGCGCATCCGCATTGCGATCACTCCGGCCGTTCCTGGTGCCACCGCGCCGCCCTGATCGCCTCCAAGGCTGTCCTGCCTGATCTAATCAGGCGATATAGCCAATGATGATGCCCGACAGGTTGCGCCCACGGGGCTGCCGTGCGAGCATTCGCGCCCTCATGAAGTCCACCTGCGCCGCCGCTGATGTGATGACCTCCGCCTGGATGGCGGCGGGCATGACCTCGCGCGCGCGCCGACCGTTGCCGCCATTCCTGGCCGGGTAACGTCGTAGACGCCATTCGCACGATGGCATGACACACGAAAAGCCCAGCCTTCGCGCTGGGCTTTTTTGCTTTTCGGCCCAGCGTCATCCACCGATTCGTTCTTGGAGACCGCGATGAAGCCCGCTTCCCCCCGATCCGTTCCCGCCAGGCCTGCTTCCACCAAGCCCGCTTCCACCAAGCATTTCCTGAATACCCAGGACTGGTCCCGTCCCGATCTCGACGCCCTGCTGACCCAGGCCGCGATCTTCAAGCGCAGCAAGTTCGGCGACGAGCTCAAGGGCAAGTCGATCGCGCTGGTGTTCTTCAATTCCTCGTTGCGCACCCGCACCAGCTTCGAGCTGGGAGCCTTCCAGTTGGGAGGCCACGCGATCGTGCTGCAGCCGGGGAAGGACGCCTGGCCGATCGAATTCGACCTGGGCACGGTGATGGACGGCGAGGCCGAGGAACACATCGCCGAAGTCGCGCAGGTGCTGGGCCGCTACGTCGACCTGATCGGCGTGCGCGCATTCCCCAAGTTCGTCGATTGGACGCTCGACCGCCAGGACCGCGTGCTCAACGGCTTTGCGAAGTACTCGCCGGTGCCGGTGATCAACATGGAGACGATCACCCATCCATGCCAGGAGCTCGCCCACGTCCTGGCCCTGCAGGAGCACTTCGGCACCACGGACCTGCGTGGCAAGAAGTACGTGCTGACCTGGACCTACCATCCCAAGCCGCTCAACACGGCCGTCGCGAATTCGGCGCTCACCATCGCCACGCGGATGGGCATGGACGTGACCCTGCTGTGCCCGACACCGGACTACGTGCTGGATGAGCGCTACATGGGCTGGGCGGACAAGAACGTCGCCGAGAGCGGCGGCTCGCTGGTCGTCAGCCACGACATCGAAAGCGCTTATCGCGGCGCCGACGTGGTCTACGCCAAGAGCTGGGGCGCGTTGCCGTACTTCGGCCAATGGGCGCCTGAGAAGCCCATCCGCGACCAGTACCAGCACTTCATCGTCGACGAGGCCAAGATGGCGTTGACCAACCACGGCGTGTTCTCGCATTGCCTGCCGCTGCGTCGCAACGTCAAGGCCACCGATGCGGTGATGGATTCGCCGCAATGCATCGCGATCAACGAGGCCGAGAACCGCCTGCACGTGCAGAAGGCGATCATGGCGGCGTTGATCAAGCAGTAACCGATTTGCAGCCCCTCTCCCGCCGCGCGGAAGAGGGGTTGGGGTGAGGGCAGACGCTCCCGCACCCCTTGCCCCCACTCCCAACCCTCCTCCGCAAGCGGGGGAGGGGGCGAACCATCAGAGAAAAAGATCATGAGCAAAGACATCGTCCTCGCCTTCTCCGGCGGCCTCGACACCAGCTTCTGCGTGCCCTACCTGAAGGAACGCGGCTGGAACGTGCACACCGTGTTCGCCGACACCGGCGGCGTCGATGCCGAAGAGCGCGCCTTCATCGAACAGCGCGCCGCCGAACTGGGCGTGGCCTCGCATGTCACCGTCGACGGCGGTCCGGCGATCTGGTCGGGTTTCGTCAAGCCGTTTGTTTGGGCGGGCGAGGGCTACCAGGGGCAGTACCCGCTGCTGGTGTCGGACCGATACCTCATCGTCGAAGCCGCGCTCAAGCGCGCCGATGAGCTGGGCACCAAGGCCATCGCGCACGGCTGCACCGGCATGGGCAACGACCAGGTGCGCTTCGACCTGGCGGTGAAGGCGCTGGGCGACTACGAGATCGTGGCGCCGATCCGCGAGATCCAGAAGGAGCACACCGAGGTCCGCGCCTACGAGCAGAAGTATCTGGAGGAACGCGGTTTCGGCGTGCGCGCCAAGCAGAAGGCCTACACGATCAACGAGAACCTGCTGGGCCTGACCATGTCCGGCGGCGAGATCGACCGCTGGCAGGCACCGGGCGAGGGCGCGGTGGGCTGGTGCAAGCCGCGTTCGCAGTGGCCGACGCAGCCGCTGCGCGTCACGATCGCGTTCGAGAACGGCGAAGCTGTCGCGCTCGATGGGCGCAAGATCGCCGGCCACACGATGTTGGCCAAGCTCAATGGCCTGTTCGCGCAGTACGGCGTCGGTCGCGGCCTCTATACCGGCGACACCACCATCGGCCTCAAGGGCCGCATCATCTTCGAAGCGCCGGGTCTTATCGCGCTGCTGACCGCGCATCGCGCGCTGGAGGAAGCGGTGCTGAGCAAGCAGCAGAACCGCTTCAAGCCGGACGTGGCGCGCAAGTGGGTGGAGCTGGTGTACGAAGGCTTCTTCCACGATCCGCTCAAGACCGACCTGGAAGCATTCCTGGCGTCGAGCCAGGCGATGGTCAACGGCGAAGTCGTGCTGGAAACGAATGGCGGCGTCGTCAATGCCGTGGCCATCTCGTCGAAGCACATTCTCAATGCCAAGGGCGCGACCTACGCGCAGGCGGCCGATTGGGGTGTGGCCGAGGCCGAAGGCTTCATCAAGCTGTTCGGCATGAGCAGCACGCTCTGGGCCGAAATCAATCGCAAGTAAGCACGGCCCTCTCCCGCAGGCGGGAGAGGGAGCCACCTGAGACATCAACCACGGTAGCCATGCTCGCCAAGACCCTCAAACATCTCGAAGCGCTGGTGTCGTTCGACACCCGAAATCCGCCGCGTGCGATTGGCACCGGCGGGATCTTCGATTACCTGCGTTCGCACCTGCCCGGCTTCCGCATCGAGGTCACCGATTACGGCGACGGTGCGGTGTCGATGCTGGCCGTGCGCGGCAATCCGCGGCGGTTGTACAACGTGCACCTGGATACGGTGCCATCGTCGGAAGCCTGGAGCGCCGATCCCCACACGCTGCGAGTGACTGCGGACCGCGCGATCGGGCTGGGCGCGTGCGACATCAAGGGCGCTGCGGCCGGACTGCTGACCGCAGCTTCGGTGACGAAGGGCGACGCGGCGTTCCTGTTCAGCACCGACGAGGAAGCCAATGATCCGCGTTGCATCGCGGGGTTTCTGGAGACGCCGCACGGGTTCCAGGAGGCGATCATCGCCGAGCCGACCCGCTGCGAGGCGGTGCTGGCCCATCGTGGCATCAGTTCAGTGCTGCTGAAGTTCCGCGGCATGGCGGGCCATGCCTCCGGCGCCAACGCTTTGCAGGCCAGCGCGTTGCACCAGTCGATACGATGGGGCGGGCATGCGCTGGATTACGTGGAAAGCCAGGCACACCAGCGATTCGGCGGGCTGACCGGTCTGCGCTTCAACATCGGCCGGGTCGAGGGCGGCATCAAGGCCAACATGATCGCGCCAAGCGCCGAGGTGCGTTTCGGCTTCCGGCCGTTGCCGTCGATGTCGATCGATGCGCTGCACGAGCGTTTCGGCACGCTGGTCGAACCCGGTGCCATCGAACGCTACGTAGAAACCTTCCGCGGGCCGTCGCTGCCCTCCGGCGACGTCGCGGAGGCGGAGGAGCGCCGCCTGGAAGCGCGCGACCTCGCCGATGCGCTGCATTTCCCCATCGGCAACGCGGTCGACTTCTGGACCGAGGCGTCGCTGTTCTCCGCCGCCGGGCTGACCGCGTTCGTCTATGGCCCGGGCGACATCGCCCAGGCCCACACCGCCGACGAATGGGTGGCGCTGCAGCAGTTGCAGCACTACACCGAGTCCATCATTCGAGTCCTGGATTGAGCATTACCGCAATGAACGACGCACACGACATCCAGACCCGCCAGACCATCGTGCGCCTGCTTTCGAGCATGGCCAGCGCGAAGGAAATCTCGCAGTACCTCAAGCGGTTCTCCCAGCTCGACGCCAAGCGCTTCGCCGTGGTGAAAGTCGGTGGCGCCGTGCTGCGCGACGACCTCGACGCGCTGACCTCCTCGCTCGCCTTCCTGCAGGACGTCGGCCTGACGCCGATCGTCATCCACGGCGCCGGCCCGCAGCTCGACGAGGAACTGTCCGCCGCCGGCATCGAGAAGCGCACCGTCAATGGCCTGCGCGTGACCTCGCCGGAAGCGCTCGCCATCGTGCGGCGCGTGTTCCAGGCCCAGAACCTGAAGCTGGTCGAGGCGCTGCAGGCGTTCGATGCGCGTGCGACGTCGATCGTCTCGGGCGTATTCGAGTCCGTGTATCTCGACCAGGACACCTACGGCCTGGTCGGCGAGGTGAAGCGCGTCAACCTCGCTCCGATCGAAGCCAGCCTGAGGGCCGGATCGATCCCGGTGATCGCCAGCCTCGGCGAGACTGCCAGCGGGCAGATCCTTAACGTCAACGCCGACTTCGCCGCCAACGAACTGGTGCAGGTGCTGCAGCCGTACAAGATCGTATTCCTGACCGGTACCGGCGGCCTGCTCGACGACACTGGGACGGTCATCGATTCGATCAACTTGTCGACCGAGTACGAGCACCTGATGGCGCAGCCGTGGATCAACGGCGGCATGCGCGTGAAGATCGAACAGATCAAGGACCTGCTCGACAAGTTACCGCTGACGTCGTCGGTGTCGATCACCAAGCCGTCCGAGCTGGCCAAGGAGCTGTTCACCCACAAGGGATCGGGCACGCTGGTGCGGCGCGGCGAGCGCGTGCTGCAGGTCAGCGAGTGGGACGAACTGGACCTGCCGCGGCTGCGGGAGCTGATCGAGTCGGCTTTCGGCCGGCGTCTGCTGCCTGATTACTTCGAGCGCACCACGCTGCATCGCGCCTACGTCAGTGAGAACTATCGCGCGGCGGTGATCCTGACGCGCGAGGACGGCCTGACCTACCTGGACAAGTTCGCCGTGCTCGACGAGGCGCAGGGCGAGGGCTTGGGTCGCGCCGTGTGGCAGGTGATGCGCGAGCAGAACCCGAGCCTGTTCTGGCGTTCGCGCCACGGCAATGCGGTCAATCCGTTCTATTACGGCGAGTCCGACGGCTGCATCAAGCAGGAGAAGTGGAAGGTGTTCTGGTACGGACTGGATGGCTTCGAGCAGATCGCCTGGTGCGTGGACCATTGCGCCGCGCGCCAGCCGACGCTGGCGGATGCGGCATGAGCGCGATGTCCGCCCCGTTCCTGGTCCCCGTCGTGCTGGAAGGCCGGCACGTGCGGCTGGAGCCGATGGAGGCCGCTCACGCGCCGTCCTTGGCAGCGGCCGCCGCCGATGGCGAGCTTTGGAAGCTGTGGTACACCAGCGTGCCGCGTCCCGAAGCTATCGACGAGCACGTCGACCGCATGCTGGAGCGGCGTGCACAGGGCACGTTCCTGCCGTTCGTCGTGCGCCTGCGCGACAGCGGCCGGGTCGTTGGTCAGACCAGCTATTGCAACGTCGACGCCGGCAACCGCCGCGTCGAGATCGGCTACACGTGGTACGCGCAAAGCGTGCAGCGCAGCGCGGTCAACACCGAGGCAAAGCGGTTGCTGCTGGGCCATGCATTCGAGACGCTGTCGTGCATCGCAGTGGAGTTCCGCACGCACTGGTTCAATGAGCGTTCGCGCACGGCGATCGCGCGCCTGGGCGCCAAGCAGGACGGCGTGCTGCGCAACCACCAGCGGTTGCCGGACGGCAGTTTCCGCGACACCGTCGTGTTCTCGATCATCCAGTCCGAGTGGCCGGCGGTGAAGAACAACCTCGACTACAGGCTCGGTATCGCCGGTTCGCAACAGGGAGACAACGGACGTGGCTAAGTCCGTAGGCATCGTGGGCGCGCGCGGCTATGTCGGCGCCGAGCTGATCCGGCTGATCGCCGCCCATCCGGATTTCGAGCTGGCGTTCGTGTCGTCGCGCGAACTGGTCGGCCAGCGCGTGGCAGATCATTTTCCCGATTTCGCCGATCGCATCGGCGGCGAGCTTCGCTATCTATCGCCCGGCAATGAGGAGCTGCCAGGCTTGGGCGCCGACGCCCTCGTGCTGGCCTTGCCCAACGGCAAGGCGGCGGCTTGCGTGGCGGCATTCGACGCAGCCGGAGCCGACCCGGTGATCGTCGATCTGTCGGCCGATTACCGCTTCGACGATGGCTGGTACTACGGACTGCCGGAACTGACTCGTGGCAAGTATTCCGGCCAGCGCCGGATCAGCAACCCGGGTTGCTACGCCACCGCGATGCAGTTGGCGGTGTCGCCGATGCTGGACGCACTTTCCGGTCCTGTGCAGTGCTTCGGCGTATCCGGTTATTCCGGGGCGGGCACGACGCCGTCCGACAAGAACGATCCGGACAAGCTGCGCGACAATCTGATGCCGTACGCGTTGACCAACCATGTGCACGAGCGCGAAGTCACGCGCCAGCTCGGCCATGAGATCCAGTTCCTGCCGCATGTCGCGCCGCATTTCCGTGGC